>NZ_CP133480.1:1950000-2157500 GCF_031195445.1 Acuticoccus sp. MNP-M23 | reverse complement strand
CGAATGCTGCATGTCGTTCGGCAACGAGAATTTCGGCACGATGGTGGAGCTGGCCGGTGGCATCAATCTGGCCAAGGACATCATTCCCGGGACCTTCGGCACCGTGAACCCCGAGCAGATCATCGCCTCCGATCCGGACTCGGTCATCGTCACCGGCGCGGAATGGGCCGCCTACAACCCCGTCGGCGGCTGGGTCGGCCTTGGTCCCAATTCCGACATGGCGCTGGCCCACGACAAGCTCGCAGCACTGATGGACCGCCCCGCCTTCACCGGCGTCAAGGCTGCCGAAACGAACAACGTCCACGCCGTATGGCACCAGTTCTACAACAGCCCCTACCAGTTCGTGGTCATCCAGCAGATGGCAAAGTGGCTGCACCCGGACCTCTTCCCCGATCTCGACCCCGAAGCCACCTTCAAGGAACTGCACGAGAGATTCCTGCCGGTCGCGTACGACCCCGGCTACTTTACTTCGCTCGGCGAGGATTGATGGCCCTCGCTTTCACACATGGCACGGCGCGCGGCTCCTACCGCGCGCTGTCGGCAAAACGGCTCGCCATCCTTGGCGGGCTTGCCTGCGTTCTGGTCCTCTCCGTCGCCATCGACGTTGCCAACGGCCCTGCCCGCTACAGCCTCGGCACGGTGTTCCGGGCACTCCTCAACCCCGGCGCCATGGACGAGCAGGTCCGCGTGGTCATCTGGCAGATCCGCATGCCCATCGCGATGATGGCGGTGGTGGTGGGTGCCGCACTGTCGGCCGCGGGCGCGCAGATGCAGACGATCCTTGCCAACCCGCTGGCGAGCCCCTTCACGCTTGGCATCTCCGCCGCGGCCGGCTTCGGCGCTGCGCTCGCGGTGGTGCTGGGCGTCGCGATCGTCCCGGCGTTCGTCGACTATGTCATTCCCATCAACGCGTTCCTGATGGCGATGCTGGCGGCCGTCATCATTCATTTCTTCAGCCAGCTTCGCGGCGCCACGACGGAGACGATCATCCTTCTCGGCATCGCGCTGGTGTTCTCGTTCAACGCCGCGCTGGCGCTCCTGCAATATCTCGCCACCGAGCAGGCGCTGGCCGCCGTGGTGTTCTGGACCATGGGTTCGCTGGTCAAGGCGACGTGGGTGAAGGTCGGCGTCACCGCCCTCACCCTTGCCATCGCCGTTCCGCTGTTCGCCCGCCATGCCTGGGCGCTTACCGCGCTGCGGCTCGGCGACGACAAGGCGGCGAGCTTCGGCGTCAGGGTCGGCCGCCTCAGGCTCGAAACCATGCTGCTGGTCTCCGTGCTGGCGGCCATTCCGGTGTCGTTCGTCGGCACCATCGGGTTCATCGGCCTTGTCGGCCCGCACATTGCGCGGATGCTTGTGGGGGAAGACCAGCGCTATTTCCTGCCGGCATCGATGCTGTCCGGCGCGCTGATTTTGTCGGCGACCTCGGTGGTGTCCAAATCGCTCATTCCGGGCGCGATCCTGCCCATCGGGGTGATCACCGCGCTGGTGGGCGTGCCGTTCTTCATTTCCCTCATCTTCACGATACAGCGCCGCGCATGGTGAGCCTCACACTCGAAAACATCGGTGCACGCTATGGCCGTACCCCGGTCGTCGACGGTGTCACCACCCCTCCCCTCACCGGCGGAACGCTGACGGCCGTGATCGGCCCCAACGCTGCCGGCAAGTCGAGCCTCTTCCGCCGCGTTGCGGGGCTGGTGAAGGGGCCGGGCGTCGTCCACCTCTCCGCCGAGGCGGAAGGCCGCGTCGCCTACATGCCGCAGGACACCGGCGCCAATGCGGTGCTGACGGTGTACGAATCGATCCTGCTTGCGGCCAAGCAGGGTGCGGGCTGGCGTGTCGCCGACACCGAGCTTGCGCGGATCGACGACCTTCTGGCGGCGCTCAAGATCGAGGACCTCGCGTTCCGCAACCTCGGCGCCCTCTCCGGCGGGCAGCGCCAGCTGGTGGCGGTGGCGCAGGCGCTGGTGCGCGACCCGCGCGTGCTTCTGATGGACGAGCCCACCTCCGCGCTCGACCTCAACCGCCAGATCGAGGTCCTGTCCTTCATGAAGGACATTGCCGCCCGCCGCGGCATGGCCGTGCTGATTGCGCTGCACGACCTCAACCATGCGCTGCGCTACTGCGAAACCGCGATGGTGGTTGCGAACGGCCGCCTGCTCGCCTGCGGCCCCACGCGCGAAATCGTCACCGCCGAACTGCTGCGCGACGTGTGGCGCGTGGATGCCCGCATCGAGCACTGCTCGCGCGGGATGCCCGTCATCATCGTCGACGGGCCGGTCTGACGGTTCAGGCGAGGTAGTCCTTCACCACCTCGCCGAGCCCCAGTGTCAGATCGCACAGGATATGCTTCGCGCCGATGATCTCGCGCACCGGCAGTGCGGACACCGGCGCCAGCGCGTGGGGGATGAGGTCCAGCGCCGCCGGGCCGGACCACGCGCCTTTATAGGTGATGTCGGTCATGTGGTATTTGACCAGCTCGCAGACGCGGGCCGAACCGTCCACGTGCGGAATGATTTTCAGGAGGTAGTTGGGCGCGGTGAGGCTCTTCATCACGTCGGCCTCCACAAGGTCCTTGTGCTTGTAGCCCATGGTGCCGGTGGCGCAGCGCACACCCGAAAATTCAAGCGTGCCGACCAGCGTCTCCTTGTTCACCGACAGCGCGGGCTGAGCGAGCTTTTTCGGAAAGCCCCAGAGTTCGCGGCCGCCGAGGATGGGAGGCCCGTCGTCCAGGTACATGGCGTGGACGTAGGCGCCGGGCTTGCCGTCCAGCGTCACCGGGATCACCTGCCCGGCTTCGGTGTAGGCGCCGAAGCCGTTGGAGTCCGGCATCTTGATCCACTCGAAGCTCACCACCGGGTCGGCGATTTCAAGCGGCTCGGGCACCACCTTTTCCAGCGCCTCGCGGTCAGTCCGGTAGGTGATGATCATGAATTCGCGGTTGACGAACCGGTACGGGCCGACCGGGTAGGCCGGCGAGGTGAACGGCATTGCAAAGGCGTTGCGCCGGATATCGTCGGCAGAAATCATGGCAGGCTCCCCAGTTGGTCCGGCGCGCGGCCGCACTGCCCCAATTGGCCACCTCGAACGTAGCGTGCAAGCGCAATCTTGCGGCACCGCAACATCGCCAGCGCACCTGCAGCACGGCCTGAAAGCAGCGTGCCGCTACGGCGCGAAGCCGAACAGGCGCGGCGCCCACATGAAGGTCGCCGGGAAGTAGGTCACGATCCCGAGCACCACCACCATGATGCCGAGCATCGGCAGCAGCGGCGGGACGATCTCCACCATCGAGATCCGCGCAATCCGGCAGCCGACGAACAGCGCCGTGCCCACCGGCGGGGTGATGAGGCCGAAGGTGAGGTTGACCACCATGATGACGCCGAGGTGCACAAGGTCCAGCCCCATGGCTGTGGCAAGCGGCAGGAGGATCGGCACCAGCATGATGAGCGCGGGCGTGAGGTCGATGAAGAGGCCCGTCACCAGCAAGAGTATGTTGATGATGAGGAGCAGGAGATATTTGTTGTCGGTGATGTCGAGGACGTTGGTGGAGACCCACTGCGGCACGTTCTCGTAGGTGAGGATGAACGTGAAGATCGACGTGGTGGCGATCAGGAACAGCACCACGGCGGTGGTGACGATGCTCTCCCACATCAGCGCCGGAAGCTGGCCGATCTTGATCTCGCGGTAGACGCACATCGTCAGGAACAGGGCGTAGACTGCGGCGATCGCACCGGCCTCGGTGGCGGTGAAGACGCCCGTCGTGATGCCGCCGAGGATGATGACGAGGGTCATCAGACCCAGCCCGCCGTCGACCACGCGCATCAACTTCTCGCGGCCGGTCAGCTTGGGGGTGCGGGTGTTGTGGTACATCCGGCCGTGGATGTAGGCGATCAGCAGCAGGCCGCCGCCGATCATCAGCCCCGGCGTGAGGCCAGCCAGCAGCAGTGCGCCGACGGAGACCGAGCCTGCGATATAGGCGTAGAGGATCATCGAGATCGAGGGCGGGATGATCGGCCCCATGGTGGCCGAGGCCAGCGTCAGCGCCGTGGCGAAACGGCGGGTGTAACCGTCCTTTTCCATCGCCTCGATCATCATCCGGCCGATGGACGACACGTCCGCCACCGCCGACCCCGAGACGCCGCCGAACAGCATCGACGACATGACGTTGATCTGCCCGAGCCCGCCGGGCAGCCGCCCGACAATCACCTCGGCAAGGCGCACGAGGCGGCCGGCAACGCCGCCGTTGGCCATCACCACGCCGGTGAAGACGAAGAAGATCACCGCCAGCAGCGGGAAGGAGTTGATGCCGAAGATCATCCGCCGGACGATGGTCATGTTGGTCATGACATCCATCGTCATCGCGGCAATGGCGGAGGCGATGCCGATGGCGAACGCGATCGGCATGCCGAAGATCATCAACAGGACGAACGCACTCACCAGTACCAGAACAGTCATGCGTTCACTCGTATAGGGGGGCGAACGCGGGGCGACGTTCGATGCCAAGCCAGGCGTTGAGCTGGTTGCGCACGGCAAACAGGATCATCAGGGCGCCGGAGATGGGCGCGGCGGCGTAGAACCAGATGTTGGTGTAGGGCAGCGCCGTCATCGTGTCGGCGCCGAAGCGCTCGGCAAGCTCTGCGCCGTAAATCAGGATGACCGCACCGAATGCGATGATCCCGAGGTCGATCAGCGTAGAGAGGATGCGCCCCGGCCAGCCGCGCAAGCTGTCGAGGAGGAGGGTGAATGCCACATGGTCCTTGGCATCGACGCCGGCGGCAGCGCCGAGGAAGCCGAGCCAGATGAGGAGGTAGCGCGGGACTTCCTCGGACCACGAGATCACGTCGTTGAAGACGTAGCGCATCACCACGGTGACGATGACGATCAGGAACAGCGCCGCGGCCTGGCACAGTGCGACAGCGCGCACCAGCCAGACCACGGCATCGACCAAGCGATTGAAGAGCGCCATCGTGCGCGTCCGTCCGTTCGGGTAGGGCTTAGTAGTTCTTGCCGGATTCCAGGAGGGCGTTGACCTCGGTCGCAACGCCGAGCGCCTCGCCTTCTTCTTCCAGCAGCGTCGTCACCGCGTCGATGAAGGGCTGCTTCTCGGGCTCGACAATTTCGCTGAACAGCGGACGCAGCTGGTCGAGAGACATCTGCGAAGACGCCGCCCAGGCGCCGCGCATGTAGGCTTCGGCCTCGTCAGCGGCCTTGTCGACTGCGGCTTTCTCTTCATCCGAAAGGCTCTGGTAGACATCTTCGGAGACGAGCAGCATGTCCGGAATGCGGGCATGTTCGTCGAGCGTGTAGTAGTCCGACACCTCGAAGAACTTCATCGTGAAGACGGAGGGGTGGTTGTTTTCAGCCCCATCGACAACGCCGGTCTGCAGTGCGTTGTAAAGGTCGCCCCACGCGATCGGCACGCCGGTGCCGCCCATGGCCTCGATCATCTTCACCTGCACCGGGGACGCCATCACGCGGATCTTCTTGCCCTTGATGTCGTCCGGCGAACGGATCGGGGTGTCGGCAAAGAAGTTGCGCGCACCCGAATCGATGAAGGCGAGAACGCGGATGCCCTTTTTCTGCAGCGGTTCGACGAAGGCGTCGGCATTGGCGGAGGTCAGGTAGTTCCAGTAGTGGTCCGCGTTCTTGAAAAGGAACGGCAGCGAGAACATGTCCATCCGCTTGTCGATCTGCGACAGGTTCGACGCGGAGACGGTGACGAAGCCAAGCGTCCCGTCACGCAGGCTCTGGACCGATTCCACGGCATCGCCGAGGGCGCGGGCGTGATTGACGTCGATCTTCAGCGAACCGTCGGTGAGTGTCTCTACCCGGTCGGCGAAGAACTCATGCGTCATGGATGCGGGGTGCGAGGGGGGCTGCACACCGTTCAGTTTAAGGGTCCGCTCGGCATTGGCTGTCGACAGTGTTGCCAGCAACAAGCCAGCGACCGCAAATGTGCGGGTCAATCGCATGGTACGTTCCTTCCGAATTATTCTTCTTGTGCAGCCTTGTGGCATGCTTGATTCTGAAAAGACCAGATTGTCGCACTCGCGCCAACACCAAAGAGTAATAAATGTTACGAATAAGCCTCGTTGGACTGGGCATGGCTGTGAAGCCGCACGCGCAGGCCCTTGCCGACCTGTCGGACCGCATCGAAATCGTCCACGCCGCAACAAGGTCGCCCGAGCGCGCGGCGGCGTTCGAGGCGGCAACCGGCATCGGGACCACCACCGACGTGGACAGTGCGCTGACTGACCCGTCGGTGGCTGCGGTGGTCCTTTTGACGCCGCCGGACACGCATCTGGCGCTTGGCCGGATTGCGCTGGAAGCGGGCAAGCACCTTCTGGTCGAAAAGCCGCTCGACAGTGCGCACGACCGGGCCGAGGCGCTGGTGGCGCTGGCCGCCGAAAAGAAGCGCAAGCTCGGGGTGGTGCTCCAGCACCGCTTCCGCGATGCCGCGCTGCGGATGGCCGAGATCCTGGAGCGCGGCGAACTTGGCACGTTGACCAGCGCGTCCGTCACCGTGCCGTGGTGGCGCCCGCAATCCTACTATGACGAGCCGGGCCGCGGCACCCTGGCGCGCGATGGCGGCGGCGTGCTGATCACGCAGGCGATCCACACCATCGACCTGTTTCGCACCCTCGCCGGGCCGGTGGAGGTGCTTGCCGCCACCGCCAGCACCACGCCCACCCACACCATGGAAACGGAGGACTATGCCTCCGCCCTCCTGCGGGTGCGCGGCGGGGCGCCCGGCCACCTGATGGCCACCACCGCATTCTACCCCGGCCTGCCGGAGCGGATCGAGCTGTCCGGCACGCTGGGCTGCGCATCCCTCGTCGGCGATGCGCTTTCGGTGGAATGGATGGACGGGCGGCGCGAGGACATTGCCGCCGGCGATGCGGGCGGCGGCGGGGCCGACCCCATGGCCTTTTCCAGCGAGCCGCACCGCCGCGTAATTGCCGATTTCGTCAGTGCGGTGGAAGAGGACCGCGAGCCCGGTGCATCCGGCGCCTCCGCGCTCCAGACCCACCGGCTGATTGCGCAGATTCTCGCCAAGGCCGGAGACGCAGCACACTGATGGGACCGGAGGAAACAGCCGCCAGCGCCGCGCCGCAAGATGGCGCGCGGTCAAGGCGGCGGGTGATGGTGCTGGGCGCAACCGGCACGATCGGGCGCGCGACGGTGCGGGCGCTTGTGGCCAATGGGCACGACGTGGTGTGCCTCGTGCGGCCACGGGCCGGTGCTGGCGGCACGCTGGCACAGGAGGACAGCGCAAACCTCCTTGAGGGCGCGACCGTCCGGTTCGGCAACGTCGCCGATCCGGTTTCCCTGGCCAGAGACGGGTTCTGCGGCGAACGGTTCGACGCGCTGGTGTCCTGCCTTGCCTCCCGCACGGGCGCGCCGGACGATGCGTGGGCGATCGACCATGCGGCCCACGCCTCAGCGCTGGACGTTGCCCGGCATGCCGGCGTGACCCACATGGTGCTCCTGTCCGCCATCTGCGTGCAGCGGCCGCTTCTGGCCTTTCAGCGGGCCAAGCTCGCCTTCGAGGCGGAGTTGATCGCGTCCGGCATGATTTACTCGATCGTGCGGGCAACAGCGTTTTTCAAGTCGCTGTCGGGGCAGATCGGCCGGGTGCGGGCGGGCAAACCCTTTCTGGTGTTCGGCGACGGCACGCTGACCGCCTGCAAGCCGGTCAGCGACGATGATCTCGGCCGCTACCTCGCCGGCTGCCTGACGGACGAAAGCCGCCACAACCGCATCCTGCCCATCGGTGGACCGGGGCCGGCGATCACGCCGCGCATGCAGGGCGAGGCGCTGTTCAAGCTACTGGGGCAGCCGCCGAAATTCCGGCAGGTGCCGGTCGGAATGCTGAGCGCCATCATCGGCGTCCTGTCGGCGCTGGGCCGTTTCAGCGCGCCGCTGGCGGCCAAGGCGGAGCTTGCCCGCATCGGCCGCTATTACGCCACCCAATCCATGCTGGTGCTGGACCCCGCCACCGGCCGCTACAATGCCGAGCTGACCCCGTCCACCGGCACCGAAACGCTGTTCGACTTCTACGCCGCACAGATCGAGAGCGGCGCAACGGCAGAGCGGGGCGATCACGCGGTGTTCTAAGGCGCGTCCCGTGGCGGGGCCGGCCGTCAGAACAGGAAGTCGTGCGCCGAGAACTGGCCCACGGTCGTGTTCTCCACCAGGATAGACACGGTGTCGGCGGCAAGATCGCCATCATAGTCCTCGGCATCGACGTTGCCGTCATTGTCGAGATCCAGCTCGATCAGGACATCACTCCCCGACGTCGTCAGCAGCAGATCCGACATGTTCAGGATGCTGCCGGTGATTGCCCGAAATGCGGTCAGGTCGATCCGGTCGAGGCCATCGTACCGGATCTCGGTGGTGTCCTCGAAATCGGAGATCGTGTCGTTGCCGAACGCACCTACAAAATCGAAGATATCGCCGTCAGCGCCGCCGGTCAGCACATCGTCGCCAACCCCGCCATCCAGCTTGTCTGCGCCTCTGGCGCCATCCAGCGTGTCGCTGCCGGCCGAACCATAAAGCCGGTCCGCATCGCGCCCGATTCCGCCGAGGAGCACATCGTCCCCATCGCCACCGTCCAGAAGGTCGGCGTGCTGGCCGCCGTCCATGCTGTCGTTGCCGCCGCCGCCGAGCAGCCGGTCGCTGCCGGAGCCGCCCATCAAGGTGTCTGCGCCGTCACCGCCGTCCAGAAGGTCGTTGCCGTCGCCGCCGATCAGCGAATCGTCGCCGATCCCGCCATAGAGCTTGTCGTTGTGGGCGCCGCCATCGAGGATGTCGTTGCCATCGTCGCCATACATCATGTCCTTGCCGGTCGCGCCGGTGAGGCTGTCGTCATCGGCGCCGCCATAAAGCTTGTCCCTGCCGGCACCGCCTTCGATGGTGTCGTTGCCCGCGTCGCCATAAAGGCTGTCGTTGTCGGCCTGCCCGTCGATGCTGTCGGCACCGGAGCCGCCTTCCACAAGGTCGTGGCCCCGCCCGCCCAAAATGGTGTCGTCACCGTCGAAACCCTGGGTCCGGTCGTTGCCGCCGCGGGCGTCGATCATGTCACCGCCGGACGTGCCGTTTACCCGCGTGCTGCCGTTGGTGCCGATGATCGGCTCGGTGGACGGCGGCACCACAGGCGGGGTCACGACCGGCGGCGCACTGAGCCCGGCGGTCAAGTCGACGCTGCCGCCGCCGCCCGCAGTCCACACCATGGAGCCGAAGCCGCCACCGGCCGCCTGCGCCGTCGCATAGCCGGTGATGAGGATGGTGCCGTCCTGCTGGGATGCGCCGGAACCGCCCGAAACGGTGATCAGCAGATCCTCGTTGTTGCCGGCGAGCGCGTAGGTGATCATCGATTCGGTGACGACATTGCCGAAGCTGATGACGTTGTCCGTCCCCGTCGCATCAAGGCTAGCGGACAAGGTGTCATCGCCGAACACGCCGGAGAAGACGAAGGTGTCCCCCGCCGCCCCGCCGTCCAGCACATCGTTGCCGGAGCCGCCCTCGATGCTGTCGGCCTCGGTGCCGCCAGTGATGGAATCGTTGCCGGTGCCGCCGGTCAGCGTATCGGCACCGCCCCCGCCGTCCACCGTGTCCGCGCCGGCGCCGCCGTCGATGACGTCATTGCCCAGGAGACCGTCGAGCGCATTGCCGGCGCTGTTGCCGATGATGCTGTCGGCCAGGTTGCCGCCCGTGGCGTTCTCGATCACCACGCCGTTGGCAATGGTGAACCCGCCGTGGATGCCGGCCGCGTAGGAAACGAAGCCGCCGCCGCCGACCTCGTCCAGCAAGGTTGCCGCGCGAAGGTCGATGGAGTTGGCAAGGTTGGCCACGCCGTCGATGGCGTCGGTGCCGCCGGTGTCCCAGATGCATTCGTAGTAGGTGCCGGAGGCGTTGGTGCCGACCAGCGTGTAGGTATCGCTGCCGGTGTTGGCGGCGGTGGCGCCGTAGATCAGCTGGAGCGTGGCAATGTCGAGCGCCATCGGGGTGCCGGCCCAGCCGAAATCGGCAGAGACGGACGAGCTGTGCGGGGCGGTCTGCCAGCCGTCATTGTAGGACATCATCGAGTAGACGCCCTGGTTCATGTCGTAGGTGCCAAGGTCACCGAACGGGCCCGACACCTCGGGGAAAGTGGACGAAGTGCCGCCCCCGTCGTGCGGGTGGGCAAGGCCCACAGCGTGGCCAAACTCGTGGATGAAGGTGACGTAGTCGTAGCTGCCGATGGCAACGGAGCTGCCCACATAGCCTTCGGCGTTGACCGCGATGATGCTCTGAAAATCGCTGACGGACGAGTTGTATGCGGCCCCCGGCGGGTTGGCATAGCCGAGCGCCCCGTGCCCGTCGGCATTGTTGACCGTTGCCCAGATGATGTCCGCATCGGCCTGATTGGCGACGATGTTGAAGGTGATGTCGCAGACGTTGGCAATGGCATCCATCGCGGATGTCATCGCGTCAATTTCAGCCGGCGAGATGCTGCCGAGCGCGGTGACCGTGGAGCCGTCGAGGGCGACTGTTTCGTTGCCGCTCTGGCCGGCGATGCAGACGCTGACGGTGGTCGCCCCGCCCGAGCTCCACTGGGTGCCCCAAAGGAGGCCGTCGATCCATGTGTTTCCCGAACTCGAAACATTCGCAGGCGTTGCAGTTCCAGCCATCTTTCATCACCCCACTGATACATTTACCGGGTCGCGCGTCGCCTCCGCCGGACTCATGGCGGACATGCGGCAACGCCTGCCGATAACGCGCACCGGCGCGGGAAAAGCAGCGCAACCTGTGGCATAGCAGCGTTGGGTTTTTGCAATTTTTGGGCGCAGCGCCTGCTCACGCCGCAAGACACCACACGGCCGGTGGCATTTGCGCTGGCGCTAAATACGCGCCCGGGGGCGCCTGAATTTCTGGAATCGATGGACCGGTTGGGACCCGGCGCCGCGGCCGGCTGTTGAGCCCCCTACTTCAACACCCACTTGATGACCCGGCGCAGGGTGAGGCCCTGCACGATGAGCGTGAACAGCACCACCGCGTAGGTGGCCGCCAGAATGGGTGACTTCTCCGCAACCTCGGGAATGGACAGCGCCAGCGCCACCGAGATGCCGCCGCGCAGTCCCGCCCACGTCAGCACCGGCACCGTGCCGCGGGCGAAGGGGCGAAAGCGGCCCATCACCATGACAGGGCTGCCCACCGCCAGGAACCGCGCCAGAAGGCTGATGGGCACGGCCAGGAGCGCCAGCGCGGCATAGGACGGCTCG
Organism: Acuticoccus sp. MNP-M23; assembly: GCF_031195445.1. Taxonomy (NCBI): domain Bacteria; kingdom Pseudomonadati; phylum Pseudomonadota; class Alphaproteobacteria; order Hyphomicrobiales; family Amorphaceae; genus Acuticoccus; species Acuticoccus sp. MNP-M23. The sequence continues at coordinate 2,146,236 of NZ_CP133480.1, read as the reverse complement.
TAGCGCAGGATCAGCACTTCCAGACCGATGAGCAGGAAGAGAACCGAGTTGAGGATTTCGTCGATCAGCGTCCAGAAGCTGAAGAGGTAGCGTTCGGTTTCCGCGCTCATCGCGTCGCGCGCGCCGCGGGTGCCGATGAGAAGGCCCGCGACCACCACGGCAATGGGGCCGCTGAGGCCGAGGCGGGCTGCCAGCGTGTAGGTGCCGGCAACAAGCGCCAGCGAGACAAGCACCTCGATGGGGTAATCGTTGATGGCGCGCATGGCGCGGTAGGCGAAATAGCCGGTGACGGCCCCCAGCACCGCACCGCCCAGCGCCTCGATGAAAAACATCTCGGCCACGTGCAGCGGCTCCAGCGTGCCGCCCATCGCCGCCGCCAGAAGAACCGCGAACAGCACAACGCCAACGCCGTCATTGAAGAGGGTCTCGCCCTTGATCACGTGCTCGAGGTCCGCCGGAACCTTCACCTCGCGCAAGGTGGACAGCACCGCCACGGGGTCGGTCGGGCTGACCAGCGCGCCGAACACCAGCGCCCAGGGCAGCGGCATGTCCACGCCCAGCGCCGATGCGGCCAGCCAGAAGCACACCCCGATCACGCCGGTGGAAATGACAACCCCCAGCGTGGCCGTGGCCCCAATGGTGAAGCCGCGGCTGCGCAACCCGTTGAAGTCCACGTGGAGCGCGCCGGCAAACAGGAGGAAGGCCAGCATTCCGTCGAGCACGGTGGCCTTGAAGTTGATCTGCTCGACCAGCTTCGACACGTCGTCGAACAGGATCGAACCGGGCCAGATCGCCTCCGCACCCACAACCGAAAGCGATGCGCATAGCCCCATCACCAGCAGACCGATGGTGTGCGGCAGGACCGAAAGGCGGTGGTTGATCCAGGCGAACACCGCCGTCAGCACCAGAAGGACCGCAATCAGCTCAAACGAAGTCACGCACACTCTCCCGCGGCAAGGTTGCCCGGCAATGAACCTAAAGCGCGCAGCCGTCTGCCGCACCTCCTGTTTTGCAAGTCTGCTTCCTGCGTGCGCGCAGGCCATGCCCTGATTGGGTCCGGAGCCTAGTCCAGGCGAGGCTTGGACCGGCGCATCGATTTGATCGCACCGCGCTTGCCCTTGGCGTCCAGCCGGCGCCGGTTGGACGCCTTGGTCGGCTTTGTGGCGCGGCGCACCTGCGGCGGCTCCGCCGCCTCGCGGATGAGGTTCACCAGCCGCCCCAGCGCATCCTCGCGGTTGCGCGGCTGGCTGCGGTGAATGCGCGACGTGATGACGATGATTCCGTCCTGCGTCAGGCGGCTGCCGGCAATGCGCATGAGGCGGATCGCGACATCGTTGGGGAGTGAGGGCGAGCGGCGCGCATCAAAGCGGATCTGCACGGCGGTCGACGAGGTGTTGACCTTCTGCCCGCCCGGCCCGGCCGCCTTGATGAAGCTCTCCTCCACCTCGCTCTCGTCCAGAGCGATCCTCGGCGTTACCTCAATCATCTTGGCAGCGTCACGGCGTTGTCCCTGGCAAAACGGCGGATTGCGGCGGCCATGTCGGCGGCCGCTGCCTCCATCAACGCCGCGCCCAGCGCAGCGGTTGCAAGCGCCGAGTGCGAGCCGACCCGCCCGTCCGGAAATTGCGCACGGTGCTCGTCCGGCGGGCCATGCCGGTCGCCCGCATGTGCGGCAATGAATTGCGGCGTCAGCTTTTCGGGCGGGGTCCGCGCCGCGTCCGGCACCGCCCATTCGCCGAACATTGCCATGGTGAGCGCAATCTCCGACGGTGTCGCGTGCATCCCCTCCCATGCGCCGAAATGCCGGGTGCGGATGGCGTTCACCGCCGGCCCGTCCCACCACGACGATATGCCGAGCGGGATTGGCGTGTTCGCCGCAACCGTGCGGACCGGCTCAAGGTTGGCGCCGTGGCCGTTGATGGCCAGAACCGCGCGCACGCCATGGGCTGCCAGCGAACCGACCACCTCGCCCACCAGCGCACCGAACAGGGCCGGCGAGATGCTGATGGTGCCGGCAAAGCCCATGTTGAAGGGGGCCGGCGTCAGCGCAAGGGTTGGCGCCACCAGCACGCCGGTGGCCCTGGCGGCCGCAACCGCAATCGCCTCGGCACAGAACGCATCGGTGCCGATCAGCCCCATGGGCCCGTGCTGCTCGGTCGATCCGGTGGGGAGAAGAACGATGGGCGCGGCGCGGAGTTTTTCCGCGACCGCGCCGTGGGTCAGGTGCGCAAGGCGGCATTCATCGGCCGCCCGCTCGCTCAGTTGGACAGCTGCCACTTCTTGCCCAGCTCATCGAAGAAGCCCGCTTCCTTCTTCAGCGTGATCCATGTGTTGATGTAGTTGATCCACACCTGGTCGGCCTGCGGCAGCAACATCGCGATGGGCGTGCGGGCCTTGGGCGCATCCACGGGGACGATCATCAGCTGCGGGTATTTCTCGACCAGCTTGTAGGCCTCCACGTTGGAGGTGATGTGTGCATCGGCCCGGCCGGACAGCACCTCCTGAAAGTCGCGCGCGGGCGCCTCGACAATCTTGTACTGCGCGTTGGGGAAGAATTCCTTGACCTGCTTTTCCTGCGTGGTGCCAAGAGTGGCGGCAACCGTCACGTCCGGCTTGTCGAGATCTTCCCAGCTCTTGTACTTGTCCGCGTCCCTGGACTGGACGAGCGGCACCGTCGCCAGCGAGAAGTAGCTGTCGGAATAGCCGGCCGCCTTGGCACGGGACGGCGAGATGGAAGCCGACCCGGTGATGTCGTAGGTGCCCGAGGTCACGCCGCTCACCAGCGTCTTCCAGTCGGTCGGGACGAACTCCACCTCTACGCCGAGGTCGGCGGCAAGGGCGGTCATCACGTCGATGTCGTAGCCCTTGTAGGAGTTGGTGGCCGGGTCCTTCATCGTCATCGGGTTCCAGTCGCCCGTGGTGCCCACCTTCAGCGTGCCGTCATTCAGCACATCCTGAAGCGTCGACTGGGCATGCGCCGCGCCAACGGTGAGAAGCAGCGCGAGTGTCGCGCCAATGGCCTTCAGTTTCATGGGGGATCCTTTCCGGTCGCGGCATCGAATTTGCGTGAACTTCACCCGTCGGTAATTTTTGTGCAAGCGCCGAGGTTGCTCCACGGCGCCTTTCATGCTTGATTTTTGAGCATGCATCCAACCTAGGCGGACGAAGGTGGCCGACGTGGACGACCCCATCATCCGCTTCACCGATGTGCACAAGCATTTCGGGGATTTCGAAGTGCTGAAAGGCGTTTCGCTGGAGGTGAAGCCCGGCGCGCAGGTGGTGATCTGCGGCCCGTCCGGCTCCGGCAAGTCCACGCTGATCCGCTGCATCAACGCGCTGGAGGAGCACCAGAGCGGGACGATTGTCGTGGACGGGGTGACGCTGTCCTCCCGCGCCAACCGCAACAAGGTACGTGCGCGGGTCGGCATGGTCTTCCAGCAATTCAACCTCTTCCCGCACCTCACCGTGCTCGAAAACCTCACCCTTGGCCCGCTGCGCGCCCGGCGTCTCTCCAGACAGAAGGCGCGGGACCTCGCCTTCCGCTATCTGGAGCGCGTGAAAATTCCGGAGCAGGCGGACAAGTACCCGCACAATCTGTCGGGCGGCCAGCAGCAGCGCGTCGCCATCGCAAGGGCGCTGTGCATGGAACCGGCCATCATGCTGTTCGACGAGCCCACCTCCGCGCTCGACCCCGAAATGATCCAGGAGGTGCTGGAGACCATGGTGGACCTGTCCACCAGCGGGATGACCATGGTGTGCGTCACCCACGAGATGGGCTTTGCCCGGCGTGTTGCCGACGAGATGGTGTTCATGGACCACGGCGAGATTGTGGAGCGCGCACCGCCCGAAACCTTCTTCAGCCAGCCGAGGAGCCAGCGCTGCCGGGACTTTCTCGAACGCGTGCTGCACCCCGCATGAGCCGCCTCGTTCGCGGGGCCGCGCTCCTCTCTCCGTTGCTGCTGACCGGCTGCTCGGGCACGTCCTGGGGCTGGTATGTGGTCAACCCGTTTACCGACACGGGGCTCTCCAACCTGCGCTTCCTGCTGTCGGGCCTGCAATACACCGTCGCGCTGTCGCTGACGGCCATCGTCATTTCCGTCACCATCGGGCTGGTGGTCGCGCTGCCGGGCCTGTCCTCGGCGCGGATCCCGCGCACCATCAGCCGCACCTATGTGGAGCTGGTGCGGGCGGTGCCGATCCTCGTCCTCATCCTCTGGGTCTATTACGGCCTGCCGCAGCTGACGGGGCTGACCCTTTCGGTGTTCTGGGCGGGCGTGGTGGCCCTGGCGCTGTCGGACTCGGCCTTCGAGGCCGAGATCTTTCGCGCGGGCATCCAGTCGATCGACAAGGGGCAGTACGAGGCCGCGCACACCATCGGCCTCAATTATACCGACACCATGCGCTTCGTGATCCTGCCGCAGGCGCTGCGGCGCATCCTGCCTGCACTCGGCAATCAGCTCGTCTACATGCTGAAGATGAGTTCGCTGGTCTCCGTCATCGGCATGCCCGAATTGACGCGCAAGGCCAACGAGCTTGTGGTGACCGAATACAGGCCGCTGGAAATCTACACGATCCTCGTTCTTGAATATCTGGTGCTGATCCTCGTCGTGTCCGCCGGGGTACGCTGGCTGGAACGCCGCCTCAACACCGACGCCCGCAACAAGTAGGACTGCCCATGACGGCCTGGATCAAGATGCTCTCCGACGACGAGGCGGGCCCCGACCTCAAGGCCGAGCTCGACAATGCGCGCACGCCCCACGGCACGGTCGACAACGTGATGCGCGTTCACTCGCTGCGCCCGGCCACCATGGCTGGCCACGTCGCACTCTACCGCGCCGCCCTCCACAACGATGCCAACACGCTGCCGGGCTGGCTGTCCGAAATGGTCGCAAGCTACGTCTCCGCGCTGAACGAGTGCCCCTATTCGTTCGCCAACCACTTCGCCAACGCCGTGCACCTGATGGAGGGCGGGGATGCCGCCGCCATCGAGGCCGCGTTCCGGGCCCGGCGGCCGCAGGATGTCTTCGAAGGCGCGCCGCTCGCCCTCCTCCAGCACGCCGAAAAGCTGACCCTTTCCCCCGCAACGATGGCGCAAGCCGACATCGAAACGCTGCGGGACGCCGGGTTCGACGACGGCGAAATTCTGGAAGCCAACCAGGTGATCGGCTATTTCAATTATGTGAACCGGCTCCTCAACGGGCTTGGCGTCACCACCGACGGCGATATCGTCGGCTACTACAAGGCATCCTGAGCGGGGAAACGGCATCACCATGGCGTACGCGGCGGCAAAGACCTTCGAGGCCGATCTCATTCCGGTGGTGGACATCTCGCCCCTGCGCGAAGGCGGCGATGCGCACGCCGTTGCTGCGGCGCTGCACAAGGCCAGCACCGGGCTCGGCTTCATCTACATCACCGGCCACGGCATTGCGGATGCCACCATCGACGCCGCGCGCGACGCGGCCTACGCCTTTTTTCGCGCAGACGGGGCGGACAAGGAAGCCGTCCGCATCTCGAACAGCCACCGCGGCTGGCTTTCGGCGGGCGGCGCCAGAATGGCAGACGGCGCGCAGCCGGACCTCAAGGAAAGCTTCATTTTCGGCTACCAGAATGAAGCCGGCGATACGCCGGACGATCATGTTCTGCGCGGTGCCAACCAGTGGCCAGCCGTCCCGCCGCAGATGGAAGCGGCCTCCATGGCCTATTTCGAGGCCGCCAGCACCGTCGCCCACCACCTCATGCGCGGGTTTGCGCTGGGGCTCGGTCTTGCCGAAGACACCTTCCTCAAGACGTCGGACAAGCCGCTCAGCCGTGCCTCCTACGTCTACTATCCGGCCCAGCCGGCGGACGCGGGCGAAGGCCAGTTCGGCGTCGGCCCGCATACTGATTTCGGGGTTCTCACGGTCCTGTGCCAGGACAATGTGGGCGGCCTTCAGGTGCAGACCGTGGACGGCGAGTGGGTGCACGCCCCGCCTATTCCCGGCACCCTCATCGTCAACGTGGCGGACCTCCTGTCGCGCTGGACGGCGGGGGCCTACGTCTCCACCCCGCACCGGGTGGTCAACGCATCCGGCGGGGAGCGGCTCTCGCTGGTGCTGGCCTACGACCCCAACCCGGCCACGCTGATCGACCCCGGCCCCATTGTCGGCGACGTGCCCGGCGCTGAACCGCCCATCACCTGCGGCGACTATCTCGTCTGGCGTTTCGAACGCGCCTTCGCCTACCGCAAAGGCTGAGCGCCGGCATGCCCCCCGCCGCGCCCCCTAATGATCCTCCGGCCGACATCCGGGCAGGGGCGCGCAACCTTCTGCAGGACTGTGCGGGGTTTTCGCCCGGCGATGCGGTGCTCATCATTGCGGAAGATCCGGCACTCGGCTGGTACGACGCCGCAGCGCCCGAGGCCGTTGCCGCCGAAGCCGCGCGCATGGGGGCGGACGTCACGCTTCTCACCACGGCAGCGCTGGAACCCGGCATGGACGCGGCCGCCGACAGCGCCATCGCAGCGGCAGGCGCGGTCATCTACTTCGCCCGCCTTGGCGACAGGAACCGTTTTGCCGCGCAGGCCGAGGGCCAGCGCGTCGTCGTGAGCTACGCCACCCGCGCCGAAAACCTGGCCTCCCCCTTCGCCGCGACCCCCCATGCCGCCATGACCGCACTGAAGGAAGCGGTCGACGACGTCACGTTTGCCGCATCCGGCATCGAAGTGAGCTGTCCGCGCGGCACGTCGCTCGCGGGCGCCCCCGGCCCCCGCCGGGAAGCGGTCGAGGTGTCCGTGCACCGCTTTCCGCTTGCGATGCCCATGCCGGTGCCGGCTGCGGGCTTCTCCGGCAACATCGTGCTCGCCAACGCGCTGACGCCGACTGGCTCGACCGCATACACGCCCGCCGTGCTGCCGCTGCAAAGGCCCGTGGCCGCCGTGGTGGAGGGAGGCCGGCTCACTGCCCTTTCGGGCGAGCCGGACGATGTGGCGGCCGTGCGCGGCCACATCGACCACGTGGCGCATCGCTTCGGCGACGGCGATGCCGTCCACTCCTTCCACGCCGGCCTGTCCCCCGCTGCCGACACTCCCTTTACGGCGTCCAGCGATTTTGACCGCTGGGCAAACACCATATTCCCGCACCCGCGCATCCTGCATTTTCACACCTGCGGCGCGGAACCTCCCGGCGAAATCTGCTGGATGGTGATCGACCCGACCGTCACGATCGACGGCGTGGCTCTCTGGGACAGGGGCACGCTCCGCCCCGAGCGGTTCGAGGCGACCCGCCGTGTTGTCGAACACTGGCCGGAGCTTGCAGCTCTCTACCGGACAGCACCGGGCCGGATAGGATTTTAAGCAAAACCCGCCGGATCCCGAGCGTTTCGGACGCAAAGGTGACTGGACGCATCAGCAGGATAAGTGCAACGTCCCTGTGGAAGCGGCAGGGCCTTAAAATCTCATGGATTTCTGCGCTTCAGGCTGAAGAGGAGTTTGCACATTGCCCACCAACACCCGCACCTCGGCAAAAGTCGTCACAAAGCCCGTTACTGTTCTTGATATCGATCTGAGCGCCGATCTTCAGTCTACGCTCAACAAGGCAGGGACGAATGCGTATGCTGTATTCTTCGACGAGGCGAGTGCAGGAAAGCCGATCGGCTGGACGACTCTGGTCGACAATGGTGTGGTGCAGGGCGGCGGCAAGGCATCGCTCACGCTGACCGAAACGGTCGGCAACGAATTCGTGGGGATGAACGGCGGCAAGGTCTACATCCTGATCCAGAGCGAACACGGCGCTCATTCGGCCGATCTTCAAACTGCCATCAAGACCGAGAGTGACATAAACCCGGGCAAGGCCAAGACGCTCGACTTCCGCTTCGACAGCATCGAGGTCACTCTGCTCGGCCAGCCTGCGGACGCGGGCAACCTCACATCGGTCAACGGCTTCGGCATCCCGATGGAACTCAGCGTCGACTACAATGACGGCACCAGCGCGTCGGTCGGCTACAAGGTTTCCGGCGCGGACATGTTCGACAAGATCGCCACGGCAACCAACCAGACCCCCGGCGCATACAAGGATGGCCCCCTGAAAGGCGAGGACCGTGCCGTCGTCTCGCCGTCGGAATCGGTGGCCGAGCAGGACGGCATCTTCAAGCTGGGCGACTGGCTGAGCTATATCAAGGAGTTCCAGCGGGCCAATACCGGCGTCGAAATTGCCGGGTTCTTCAACGGCGCGCCGGATGCAGGCCCGCCCGGCTTCGGCGGCGTCTGGCACAACAGCAGCTTCTTCGCCTACAGGCTGGAGTGGGACGCCGCCAAAAACGTCTTCTGGCTCAGCCCGACCGAAAGCAGCCTCGTCAAGGGCTTCATCCAGCTCACCGAGAAAGACCTTGCCAACAGCATCTACTCGACGCTGGGCAATGTCGGCGTCTACGAAACCAAGGACTCCGACCCCTACCAGATCCTCTACCACGACGCGGTCAAGAACAGCGAAGGCCACACGGCCACGATGAACAGTGGCGCCAATAACCAGTGGGGCACGGTTCTCACCCAGATGCTGACCGGCTTCTCCGCCGGCTATCTCGGCCAGCACGGCAAATCGGTCAACGGGCACGACACCGGCAGGGTCGATCTCAGCAAGAACTGGAACTGGGACCCCACCTACGCCTTTGGAGACAACCTCTACGGCGCCGGCCCCAAGCACATGGACACCTATTCGCAGGTATTCTTCAACAATTCCAATAGCTACGGGTCTAACTACTCCGACGCGCTGATGAGCAAATTCAGCCAGGGCGGGCCGCAGATCGGCATGTCCAACCCTGGCAACGGGCAGAACGTCAAGACCATCAGCCTGAAGCTGTTCGACGATGGAGAGACCCCCACCGGGTACGTCACCCCCAAAATCGACAACTACCTTTCCGGCGGGGCGGACGGCTATACCGTGCCCGCGGCGGTTTCCGGCAACGTCGTCAGCCTCAACCTTGCCAACGCCACAATGGTGGTGGCCGACGGCACGCGGATCTCGCTCGATATCATGACCAAGCTGTCGGCGGACGGCACGCCAACGTGGCAGACAGTGGAGTTCAAGCCTGCCGCCAAAGGTTCGCTGTGGGATATCTGGGACATCAGCCTGGACGGCAGCGGCACCTACGCGGCCAAGGCAACCGGGAAGGGCCTTGGCCCCGGCCAGATGCAGATCCAAGGCTTTCCCGGCACCGAGGCCGGAACCTACTGGTCCCGGATCACCATCGGTGACGGTGGCAGCGCGAAGACGTTCAACCTCTACACCGAGGTCGCGAAGAATGGAGAGTTCGTCAATCCGCTGGGGTCGAAGCATCCGGATTCGCTGGCCATCGACGGGCTGGCCGAACTCTCGCCGCAAATGTCTGCCGGAAACCAGCAGCCGGACACCATCCCCACCTTCGGCGTCAATTTCATGTACTCGACGTCGACCACGATCGCCCCGGAATACCTTGTCTACAACGACGCCGCCATGATCCCGACGACACCGTCTTCGGCCGTGGTCGGCACCATCGCCCACGGTGATTTCAAGGCGATTGCAGGCCAGGATGCCATTAGCGGCAGCATCGTTGACACCACCGCGCACAAGCTGGCGTTCGGCTGGACCGGCGAGAACGACGCCGCCGGCACGCGCGACTGGATCTCTGCCTACACCAACAAGATCGGCGCGCTGAATTTTGCCGAGATCAACTTCTCAGACACCGGGAAGGGCGGCCCGAAAGTCGCGCCGATCCACACCACGGCCGATCTGGACGGTCAATGGGTCACCGGTGCGACATCGCTCGCCAACGGCACCTACACCGTGACCATGAGCGAGTACCTGTCCACCGACAGGCACCTGAAGAATGCCATCGGCAACGACAGTGCACCGATGACCGTCAAGGTCGGCGCGGCGGAACTGTCGCTCCGTCCGGCTGACGGCGGCACTGAGCTGCGGCTTGCCGGCGGCGGGAAACACGGCCCGGACGGCAACTGGGTCACGCTTTCGGTGGAAGACTCGCCACGCGAGGCGGGCAAGTCGGTTCTGGTCTATCTCGTCGACGCGCGCGGAAGGGCAGTGGACGCGAAAACTCTGAAAGCCGGTGTTTCCATCGAAGACGCCGTGGTGGCCACCATCGGCGCCCACCACCATGATGACGGCACGCTCGTTTTCGGCGGCAGAAAAACGGCCTATCTGCCGGCGGACCTGCGGTTTGCCTTCGCCACACTGTCCGGCGATGGCGCGGTGGAGACCGACGGCACGAAGGTCTCCCGCGGTGCGGCCGGTACCGCAGACGTCACCATCGACGGCTACACGCTGCACGCCCGGACCGACAATCACCATTCCTCGGATGAGGTTCTGGCAAGCGCGCAGCGCGCCACCGGCGCCCCGGTCGTTTATCTGGAGGCCGGGACTTACATCAACGTCGACGCGACCGGCAGCACCGATCAGTCCAACCGCCTCGCCTTCGTGCGGATGGACATCAGCGCCGACACCGGCATATGGAGCGTCGACGGCGTTGCATATGGCGAGACCGATGCCTTCCGCGACGCCGTCCGCGCCAACCTCGACGGTGGTTTCAATCTGCGCGGCAGCGGCGATTTCACCCAAACGACCGTATGGGATCTGGCGGGCGAGACCGGTTATTACGCGCCGATGCTGATCACCGCGGATGGCGAGATCATCATTGCGCCCCGGACCCTGGGCGACAACATCTTCGCCTTCGACGATGAGGCCGGACAGGCCGGTGCCGACAACGATTTTAACGACATGACTGCGAGGCTCTCCTTCCTCCACAATAATGGCGGCCCGGTCCTGTCCACGCTCAGCGACAAGACGCTCGTGGTGGAAGGCAGAGGTGTTGTCCGCGCCGATGGCCGCTTCGTTTCCACCTTCGACGGAGACAACGGCGACTTCCCCGGCACCGCATTCGGCGTTTCGGTTGTGGGCGACGAGAATGATGCCAGCCGTTTTGTGGTTGCCGGGGACGCCGTGTTCCGCGGCGGCAGCAACGGTGTGGTGATCGAAAGCGACACCGCCGTCGTGAAAGTGCGGGAGGGCGGCAGCCTCAGCCTTCGCCCCGGTCCGGACGGCGAACCGAACGCGGATGACAGCAGCATCCTCCATGTGCGCGGCGCAAACAGCGAAACGCTGCTTCACAACAGTGGCCTTATCAAAGGCGCGGTCTCGCTCGGCGCCGGCGACGATCTCGTCGGCGGCGATGGCCGGTTCGACGGCCCGGTCGACACCGGCGGCGGCGACGACCGCTTCAACTTCCGCGGCGACGATGCGCTGGACGCCGTGGCGCTTGGCGGCGGTGATGATCGCTTCCGCACCGCAACGGCTGCTGCAACCGTGAACGGCGGCAGCGGTGATGACCTGGTGCTCGGCGGCGCTGCCGACGACGCGCTGTCCGGCGGCAATGGCAATGACACCGTGCGCGGCGGCGGCGGCGACGATCTCGTGCGCGGCGGCAATGGCGATGATTTCCTCGATGGTGGCAGAGGGCGCGACACGCTGGAGGGCGGCAACGGCGACGACCGGCTGCACGCCGGTGCGGGCGGCGGCACGATGGACGGCGGCGCCGGGGCCGACATCCTGCGCAGCGGCCGGGGCAATGACGACATGACCGGCGGCGAGGGCGCCGACGAATTCATCATCGGCCTTCTCAATGGCAACGACACCATCCTCGACTTCGAAAACGGGCGCGACCGGATCGATCTCAGCACCTACGGCCGTGAAGAAGCCGACTTTCTGACCGACCTTTACCCCGCACTCAGCGAAGCCGGCGGCGACGCGATCCGGATCGACCTTTCGGTCCTCGGCGGCACTGGCAGCGTGGTGGTCGAAGGCCTGTCGTTCGACACGCTCAATGTTGGGGACTTCATTTTCTGACGCTGCGGTCCATTTTCGCGCGGAGATGAGAGGCAGCGCCTTCGTCGGCCGGGTATGCTTTGGCAAGGCACGCCGACAAACTGCCTGCAAGCTCGACCCCAGTCGCTCGGAGGTACCCATGGTTGAACCGACCGGACTGGCGGCGATTTTTGCCGCCTTCTTCATCATCGCCGTATCGCCCGGCCCCGCAACGCTTGCGGTCAGCACGGTGTCGGCCTCTTCGGGACGTCGGAACGGCCTGCTGTTCGGCGCAGGGCTGGGCCTCGGCCTCGGCTTCTGGGGCATCCTGGCCGCGACGGGAATTGGCGCTGTGCTGCAATCGACGACGCAGCTGCTTGCCGCGCTCAAGATTGCGGGCGGGCTTTATCTCTTCTGGCTTGCGTACAAGTCGGCGCGTTCCGCCATGCGCCGCGAAACGGCACCGGATGCCGGCTCCGACACCATCCCGCCGCGCGAAGGGCGCTGGTTCATGCGCGGGCTCATCCTCAACCTCTCGAACCCGAAGGCGGTCATGGCGTGGATGGCGGCCCTCTCGGTCGGACTTGGCGCTGAGGACGGTCTGTTGCGTGTTGCGGCCGCAACGCTTGGATGCACGGCCATCGGGTTCGCGATCTACGCGTTCTTCGCAACCGCATTCTCTCTTGCGGTGGTCATAACTGCATATGTGCAGATGAGGCGCTGGATCGACGGGGTGGTGGCCGGCCTCTACGCGCTCTTCGGGATCGCTCTTCTTCGGTCGGCCATCGCAAAGGGGCCGGCTGCGGGCTGATCGGAATGCCAGACGCGCCCACAAAAAAGGCCCCGCGCTACCGTTTGACCGGCGGCGCGGGGCCTTTCCGTTTCAGCGCCTAGTTGTCAGCGCAGAAGCCGGGGTCTTCGGTGTTGCACACGTCGAGCCCGGTATAGAGCGGGTCATCGACGGTCTCGCCGTTGATGAGCTGGATCATCACGTCCGGCGCCTTGTAGCCCATCTCGAACGGGCGCTGGCCCACCTGCGCATGGCTGCGGCCTTCGCGGAACGCCTGGTTCTGCGGCGGCAGCGTGTCACCGGCGATGATGATGAGCTCGTTGGACTTCAGCTTGTCCATCACCTGATCGGTCACCTGGGTGTAGGCCTGCGGGGCAAACTGGGCCCAGCCACCAACGAGAACGAATGCGTCCAGATCAGGGTTGGCGATGAAGGTGTCAGCCATCTGCTGGTTGGCAAGGTCGGACTGGTCGTTGGTGTAGAGCGGGCAACCCTGGATCTCGGTCCAGCCGTTCTGGCCGTCGAGCCGCTCGATGTCCTTCGCGCCACCGGCAGTGTCACGGAAACCCTGTGCGCGCGAGTTGATGTTGGCCGCACCCACGTTGCCGAGCTGGAGGCAGACGGAGCCACCCTCTGGCTTCAGCTTCATGGCCTCCTCGGCCATCTTCACGCCCATCAGGTAGTTGTCGGTGCCAAGATATGTGGCGCGCAGGTCGCTGGCGTCCGGCAGAAAGTCGGCGTCGATGGTCATCACCGGCACGTCGGGCGCGATGGCGCGGACGCGGTTGGCCATGGCCGGGGCATTGGACGGCGAAATCGCGATGGCAGCGACGCCGCGGACCAGAAGGTCGTCGACAATCTGCACTTCACCCGCTTCGTCGGCCGAAGAGGCCGGGCCGGTGTAAAGGCACTTGTATTCGCTGTCCGCGTTCTCTTCGAGCCACTTCTGGCAGCCAAGGTTGATCTGCTCGAAGAACGGGTTGTCGAGACCCTTGACGACGATCGCCAGGGTCTTGTCGTCCTGGGCGTAGGCTGCGCCCGCGGTCAAGGCCAGTGCGCCGGCTGCAGCGAGAATGGTAAATCGCTTCATAGTCCCTCCCAATTGTTTTGTTCTTGACGGCGACGTATGCCGCATCGCCATTTTTTGTCAGCAGATCGGCAAAACACGTCAGCCCGCAGCCCTTGAAGCAAGGTCACGAATTGAATGGCGGCGCTCCTGCAAAAATGCAAAATAGAACAGCAACCATCCGCAATTAAATTGCAAACACGATAGCGATCTAAGTCTGATAATATTTACTGCCGGCGAATCGTCAACTATATTCTTTCTAATAAACGCACTAAAACAGGGGTGGAAATGGCTTCGGAACGACTGGAATTGACAGGGATCAGTAAGCATTTTGGCGCGATACGCGCTCTCAACGGCGTAACCCTGTCGATCAAGGCGGGCGAAGCGCTCGGCCTTATGGGTGACAACGGAGCCGGCAAATCGACGCTAGTAAAAATCATCGCCGGGAACTTCGGGGCAAGCCGCGGCGAAATCCGGCTGGACGGCAAACCCGTCTCATTTCACCATCCCAAGGATGCCCAGCATGCCGGCATCGAGGTCGTCTATCAGGACCTTGCCCTTTGCGATAACATGACGGCCGCCTCCAACGTGTTTCTGGGGCGCGAGAAGATGAAGGGCTTCGGGCCCATCTCGATCATCGATTATGCCGGGATGCGCAGGCGCGCGGGCGAACTCTTCGCTCACCTCAAGTCCGAAACGCGGCCGAGCGACATGGTGCGCAAGATGTCCGGCGGGCAGCGTCAGGCCGTGGCCATCACCCGGACGCTCCTGTCCGACCCCAAGGTGGTGCTGATGGACGAGCCCACCGCCGCCATCTCGGTGCGCCAGGTGGCCGAAGTGCTGGAGCTGATCCGCAGGCTGCGCGAGCGCGGGATTGCCGTCGTCCTGATCAGCCACCGGATGCCGGACGTGTTTTCCGTGTGCGACCGGGTTGCCGTGCTGCGGCGCGGCGAGCTGGTCGCCGAGATGGCCACCGCCGAAACCTCGCCCGAAGAGGTGACCGGCCTCATCACCGGCGCCATCGAGACCCGGTTCAAGAGCGCAGCATGAACACCTCCCTCGAAGACGCGATCGGCCAGAGCCAGAACCGCACAATCCTGTCCCGGATCGTGGGGCTTCAGGTGTTCTGGGTGTTCGTCGCCGCCATTGTCGCCTGTCTGGCGCTCAGCATCGTCACCGACACGTTTGCCACCGAGCGCAACCTCTTCAACGTCACCCGCAACTTTGCCTTCGTTGCCATCATCGCCATCGGCATGACCACGGTCATTGCGGCCGGCGGCATCGACCTTTCGGTCGGCGCGTCTGTTGTCCTGTCCGCCGTGGTGATGGGGCTGTTCATGAGCGAGGGGCACTCCTTCGCCGTGTCTGCCTTCTTTGCCATTGGCGCGTCGTTGCTGGTGGGCTTCGTCAACGGGGCGCTGATTGCGTTTGTGGGCATCCCGCCCTTTGTGGTGACGCTGGGGATGCTGTCGTTCGCCCGCTCGATGGCGCTGGTCCTGTCCAACAACAAGATGATCTACGAGTTCGGGCCCGATCAGGCCATGCTCCTTGGCATTGGCGGCGGCAACTTCGGCGGGATACCCAACCCGGTCCTTGTGCTGGCCGCGATCGCGATCGTGATGGCGTTCGTTTACCGCTGGACACGGTGGGGCCAGTACGTGTTCGCCATCGGCGGCAACGAACACGCCGCCCTCCTCACCGGCATCCCGGTGCGGATGATGAAGGTGACGGTCTACATGTTCTCGGCCTTCACGGCAGGTGTCGCCGGCATCCTGATGGTCGGCTGGCTGGGCAGCGTCACCACCAACCTTGGCACCGCCATGGAGCTGACGGTGATTGCTGCTGCCGTCATTGGCGGGGCGCGGCTGGCCGGCGGCGAAGGCTCGGTGCTGGGCGCCATCCTGGGCGCACTGCTCATCGAGGTGATCCGCAACTCGCTGATCCTCCTCGGTATCTCCACCTTCTGGCAGGGCGCCTTCATCGGCAGCTTCATCATCTCCGTGGTGGCACTGGACGGCCTGAAGAAATTGCGCGGCAACAACTGAGCGGCGCCGCCCGGACGCCCGCAACCGCAGGATCCGGAGCGGCCACACCTTTGAGGCAACGCGAATTTTCTTGCGTTGCCTCACAATTCGGACAAATCGGTCTGCGAAGGCAGGTTGCGGCTGCGGGCTTCGGTGCCTTTATGCAGTGGAGCAACAAGGAGCGCAGGTCCGATGACACCCACGCCCGGCACGGTTGAATACGCAATACGCTCGGAATGGAACACCGGCTTTGTCGCCGACGTGAACTGGACCCCGTCGGCCGCGGTCAACCATTGGCGCATCGAGCTGACCTTCGACGGAACGCTCGACAACATCTGGAACGCCGCCATCGTCTCCCATGTGGGCGACACCTACATTCTGGAAAATCTGCCCCGCAACGGGGTGCTGGGCGCGGGCGAAACTGTCACTTTCGGTTTCCAGGCCACCGGCGCGCCGGCCGATCTCAGCTTCGCCGCAGCGGGTGACGGGACGGGCGATGGTGGCGAACCCGCCGCCCCGCCGGACGTTTCAGTGGCAGCCGCCTCTACCGCGGAAGGAAATCCGGACGAGGCCGCGGCCGAAGCTTCGGTCATGGGGCCGCTTTCCACCAGCTCCAACCAGATCGTCAACGCGGCGGGCGAAGCGGTCCAGATCGAAGCGGTGAACTGGTTCGGGCTGGAAACCGGCACCATTGCGCCCCACGGCCTGTGGACGCGCAACTGGCAGGAGATGATGGACGAGATCAAGGCGACCGGCTTCAACGCCATCCGCCTGCCCTTCTCGCTGGACGCCGTGCTCGACCCGGCCGCCGTCCCCAACGGCATCGACTTTGGCCTCAACCCCGACCTTGCCGGCCTCGGCGGGCTCGACATCCTCGACAGGATCGTCGGCTACGCCGAAGACATCGGCCTCGGCATCATCCTCGACAACCACCGCTCCGCGGCCGGCGACGGCCCCAATGGCAACGGCCTCTGGTACGATGGCCCTTACAGCCAGGCAGACTGGATCGGCGCATGGCAGACGCTGGCCGCGCGCTATGGCGACAGCCCCGCCATCATCGGCGCGGACCTTGCCAACGAACCCCATGGTGCAACGTGGGACGCATGGGCCAGCGCAGCCGAAGCCGCCGGCAACGCCATCCTGGCTGAAACGTCTGACTGGCTCGTCATTGTGGAGGGCGTCGCCAGCCACAACGGCGATAATTATTGGTGGGGCGGCAACCTCCAGGGTGTCGCCGACCGCCCGGTGACGCTGAGCGCCAGCGACAAGCTCGTCTACTCCCCGCACGATTATCCCGCCTCGGTCTATGCCCAGCCCTGGTTTACCGACGGCAGCAACCTCTTTGATGTGTTCCGCGAGAACTGGGGCTTCATCCACGAAGAGGGCATCGCGCCCATTCTCGTCGGCGAGTTCGGCAGCCGGCTGGAAACCGCCGCCGATCAGGCCTGGGCGGATGCCATCGTCGCCTATCTCGGCGGCGACTTCGACGGCAGCGGCACCGCCGACCCCGGCGCCAACGCCATGAACTTTGCGTGGTGGTCGTGGAACCCGAACTCCGGCGACACCGGCGGCATTCTGGAAGATGACTGGCGCACCATCCGCACCGAGGCGGTCGACCTTCTGGCGCCGCTGATCGGCGATGGCGGCAGCGCGGATCCTGAGACGATCCGCTTCGAAATCACCTTGTCCGAGGCGGCGGACACCACAACGCTGGTGAGTTTTGCGACCGAAGACGGGACGGCCACCGCGGGCGAAGATTATGTCGCAAGAGATGGCACATTGTCCTTCGCCCCCGGCGAAACGCAGAAATTCGTCGACATCACCGTGCTGCCAGACACTGCGCGCGAGGGCGACGAGACCTTCGTCCTGCGCACCACCGGCCCCGCCGGAACAGCGGCGGCGACCGGCACGATTGTGGACGATGACGGGCCGGTGGCGCCGCCTGTCGTGTCTCTTGCCAACGTGCGCGTGGATGAGGCGGTGGGCCGGGCATCCATCACCGCGGTCCTGTCCGAAGCATCATCGGAGCGGTTGTTCGTCGACTACGAGACGATGGACCTGACCGCAGTGGCGGACGAAGACTACCGCGCCCGCGAAGGCCGCTTCGTGTTCGAGGCCGGCGAAACCGAATCCACCCGCTACGTCCGCATCCTGGACGATGGCATCGTCGAAGACACCGAGGCCTTCATCATCCACCTCACCGCCGTCAGCGACGTGACGCTGGACAGGGTCCGCGCCCGCGTGCGTATCAACGACAACGACGCGGATGCGTCAGCCTTGAAGATGGATGCCTCGGCAACGGACGACTTTTCCGGCTTCTGATCCGCGCTCAGCGGCAGTTGCTGAGCTGGTAGGCGTACTTGCTGGCAAAGTTGGAGGTCTTGGCTGCCGTCTTGCGGGCGCCGGGGTCGCGCTTCCAGCGGCCGCGGGCATAGCCGGTCCAACCGTAGCGATAGCTCATGTAAAGCGTATAGGCATCGTCGCGCGGGACGCCGTAGCGCTGCACGGTCTTGGAGTAATACCAGCCGACGAAATCCACCGAATCGCCGAAATTGCCGCGGCGGGCCATGCCGCGCCCGGTCTCGCGCCGGTACTGGTCCCACGTTCCGTTCAGCGCCTGGCTGTAGCCGTAGGCCGTGGACTGGCGCTTCCACGGAATGAAGCCCAGAAGCTTGCGGCGCGGGGGCCGCGCGTCGCCGTCGAACCCGGATTCCACGCGCATCGTTGCCATCAGCACAGGCACCGGAATGCCGTAGCGCTTCTCGGCGCGGCGGGCATCGGCGTGCCAGTCGTTGAAGAAGCCGTCGCGCTGGGCAAAGACGGAGCACACATTGTTGATGGACATGGGCGGCGTGCTGCCGCATCCGGCGAGTGCCAGCAAAGCCAAGGCGAGAAGCGGGTATTTCAGGCGGTTCTGCATGCGCCTGATGATGCGCCCGGACCATGAAAACGCGCTTGCGAATGATGGTTAAATCCCCTTTGAGAAGTTCGCCGTCATTCGCAGGATCGTCAACGCGGTCAGGCGCTGTCTGACGACGGGCGCCACGCCGGCGCCAGGACATTCTCGTCCAGCGCATCCAGCGAACCGAGCCCCAGCATCGCCATGTCGCGGTCGATCTCGGCGGACAGGAGACTAGCCGCATATTCCACGCCCGGAACGCCCGAGACCGCGGCGGCAAACAGGAACGGCCGGCCGACGAAGACGAAGTCCGCACCCAGCGCCATCGCCTTCAGAACGTCGGAGCCACGGCGCACGCCGCTGTCCAGCATCACGGTCATGTTGCCGGCCGCAGCCTTCACCGCAGGCAGCGCGGCGATGGAGGAGAGGGAGGAATCCAGCTGCCGGCCGCCATGGTTGGAGACGATGATGCCGTCCATCCCAAGCGCCGCAGCGCGCGCTGCATCCTCCGGCGCGATGATCCCCTTGATGACCACCTTGCCCTTGAACCGCTCACGCACGATCTGGGCGTGGTGCCACGAAAGGCTCGCCCGCCCGGCGAACGAGCGCACCACCTCCTTGGCGATGATCGGGGGACCGCGCTTCACGTCGTTATTTTCGAAGTGGGGCATGCCGTGGACGCGAAGCGTGCGCAGCATCGTCTCCCAAAGCCACGCCGGCCGCACGAGACCCTGCATCGCAACGTCGAGGCTGGGCTTGAGCGGCGCGCCGAACTTGTCGCGCTTGCTGTCCTCGCGGTTGCCGGCGACGGGCACGTCCGCCGTCATCACCAGCACCTCGTAGCCGGCCGCCGCAATGCGGTCGACCATGGCGACGATCCGCTCGTCATCGCCCGGCAGATAGGCCTGATACCAGCGGCTGGGGCCTTCGTTCGCCACCCGCTCCAGGCTGGTGAGCGACGTGGCGCTCATCACCGCGGGGATACCGAGCGCATGCGCGGCCCTGGCCAGCACCACATCGCCATCGTAGGCCGCCAGAGCGCTCAGCCCCATCGGCGCGATGCCGAAGGGATGGTTGTAGCGGGCGCCGAACAGGGTCGTCGCCTGATCGCGCGTGGCGTGCCCCACCAGAACGCGGGGCATCATCTTCACATGCGCAAAGTCGCTGCGGTTGTCGCCCAACGCGGTCCACGCATCGGCGGCCCCGGCAACGTAGCCGAAAACGCCGCGCGGAAGATGCCGCCGCGCGACCGCCTCGAACTCTTCGAGGTTGAAGACATTGCGCAGACGGCGCGGCGCACGGGTGGCGGCGCGCTTCTCCACACCGGGGTCCGGCGCCGCCGCGGGGCGGCCACCGGTGGCCGGATCGGCCTTGACCGGGGCCGCCTCGGTCATGCCTCGATCTCGCAATTCTTGGCGAGGAGCACCTTGTCGACCCAGCTGCGGTCCATGGTTCCGGCCGCAATATGCTTGAAGTCGGCCTTCTCGGCTTCGAGCTTCGCCTCGCCCGCCTTCAGCACTGCATCCAGCTCGTCGAAGGGCACGCAGAGAACGCCGTCACCATCGCCGATGATGAGATCGCCAGGCTCGATCACCATCCCGTCGATCGCGACCGGCACGTTGATCTCGCCGGGCCCGTCCTTGTACGGGCCACGGTGGGTGACGCCGGCGGCATACATGCCGATGCCGCTTTCGCGGATCTCGTCCGCATCGCGGATGGCGCCGTTGATGACGAACCCGGCAATGCCCTTCTTGATCGACATCGTGGTCATGATGTCACCGAGAATGGCGTTGGAGAGGTCGCCGCCAGCGTCGACCACGATCACGTCGCCGGCCTCGGCCATGTCGATCGCCTTGTGGACCATCAGATTGTCGCCAGGACGGGTCTTCACGGTGAGCGCCGGGCCCGAAAGACGAACGCCTTCCTTGTGGTAGCGCGTCAGCCGCGCGCCGGCGGCCGGCATCCGCCACATGGAGTCGCTCACGTTGGCAACGGGCAGCGCGGCGAAGCGCTTCACCAGCTCGGGAGAGACGGCGCGCTTGCGCTTCAGCACTCGGAATCCGACGGTCATTGTGTTCCTTCCTTGGCGGTTTCTTCGGCGGCGCGGCTCTCGGCCGGCACCGTCAGGCAGTTCAGAACCTTGTCCGCGATGGCGATGCCGACGCGTTTCAGGCTGGCCTCGGTCTGCGCGCCGGCATGGGGCGTCGCGATGAAGCCCTCTACCGCAAGCAGCGGGCTCTCGTAGTTCGGCTCACTCTCGAACACATCGGACGCCGCGCCCGCAAGCTGGCCCGTGGCCAGCGCATCGGCCAGCGCCGCCTCGTCGACGATGAAGCCGCGCGCGCAGTTCACCAGATACGCCCCCGGCTTCATTCGCGCGAGCTGCGCCCGGCCGAACATGCCGCGCGTCTCGTCGGTCAGCGGCATGTGCAGGAAAACGATGTCGGCCACATCCGTCAACGCATCCAGCGACGTTACGGGCGTGACGCCCTCCGGCCATTGATCTGCGGCAAGGTGGGGGTCGTAGCCGACAACACGGGCGCCGAAGCCGTGGACGAGGCGGTGCGCGGTGAGCTTGCCGACAGCACCGACGCCGACAATCCCGCAGGTCAGCTCGCCAAGCTCGAAGCCGCTGCGTGCCGCGCCCTTCAGCCGGGTGCCGGCCCGCAACGCTTCGGTGTGGCGGTGAAGGTTGCGGATCAGTGACAACGCCATGCCCACGGCAAGGTCGGCCACCGATGGTGCGTTGGCGCCCGGCGTGTGGCGCACCTGAATGCCTTCGCGCGCAGCGGCTGCGGCGTCGATGTTGTCGATCCCGGTGCCGTGCTTGCCAACCACCTTCAACCGTCTTGCAGCCTTCAGGTCGGCTTCGGTGACGGGGGTGCCGCGCACGATCACGCCCTCGGCCACCTCCCGCCAGTTGGCGCTATCTGCGGGCAGGCGCAGGTCGGCGGTCTCTGCAATCCGGGCGAGTGCCGCGGGGTGGATGTCATCGAGGACGCAGACGACGGGGCGGCATGTTTCAGTCATCGGCTCACTCCGGAAGACCTTGTGGCGGAACACCCGGCGGGCTGGGCGGCACCTGCGCCACAACGTTGCATTGAAGCAAATGCCCGGTTCAACGCACCGCCGCTCACACCGCGCAAAAGGTACACAAAAAATACAGAAACGTCTGGACCACAAAAAATCGCACTGCGCAAGGCAGCACTGAACGCACAGAAATTCATCAAATATAGTGCTTATTGTGACCGGCCTGCTTGGATTTATCGCGCAAACGGCCGTCAACCCCCTTTACCGGGTACGAGGCATTCCTGTACAGCATTCGTGTCCAAAGTGGCTCTACAGGGGCCGCGCGGAAAACCCACCATTGGGAGGATCTATGAATAAGAAGACCCTGGCCGTTGCCAGTCTCATGCTGGCGACGTCGGTCGGCGTCGCCCCCGCGTTCGCCGAATATCCCGAGCGTCCGATCACCATGATCGTCGCCTACACTGCCGGCGGCGGTACCGACATCGCAGCACGCACGCTGGTCCCCTTCATCGAGAAGGAACTGGGCGGCGCCACCATCACGGTGCTCAACCGGCCGGGCGCCGGCGGCGAGGTCGGCTTCACCGCGCTCAGCCAGGCCGAGCCCGACGGCTACACCATCGGCTTCATCAACACGCCGAACCTTCTGTCGATCCCGATCGCCCGGAAGGCCCGCTACGACCTGTCGAGCTTCGCGCCCATCGCCGACATCGTTTACGACCCCGGCGCGTTCAGCGTGCGTCCGGACGAAGGCATCACCAACCTCGACGAGCTGGTTGCCTACGCCAAGGAAAATCCGGGCGAAGTCACCTACGGCACCACCGGCATCGGCTCCGACGACCACCTCGCCGCTCTCCGCTTCGAGCGACTGACCGGCGTTGAGCTGTCCCACATCCCGTTCTCCGGCAACGTCGACGTGCGTGCCGCAGTGCTGGGCGGCCACATCATGATGGCCTCCATGAACATCTCCGAGACCGTGGCCGACGCCAAGGAAGGCAACCTCGTCATCCTCGGCCAGATGGCTGAGGAACGCTGGGACGGCGCTGCTGACGTGCCGACCTTCAAGGAGCAGGGTTTCGACGTGATCATGGGTTCCGACCGGGGCATCGCAGCGCCCGCCGGCGTGTCCGCCGAAGTCGAGAAGACCCTGTCCGACGCTGTCGACCGTGCCGTGAAGAACCCCGAGTTCCAGGAAGCCGCGAAGAAGCAGGACCTCGCCCTCGCCTTCCAGGACAGCAAGGCCTTCCGCGCGCACCTCGAAGCGCTCGACGAGACGCTGAAAACCCTTTGGGCCGAAGAGCCCTGGGTCAAGCAGTAGGACTGCTGCGGGGCCGGCAACGCCCGGCCCCGCTCCTTTCTCAAAAACAACAGTCAGTCTGGTCGGGAGCAAGCGATGCCCAAGGGTGCCATCGAACTCTTCGCCGCGCTCGTCGTCACGCTCGTGGCGGCCGCCGGCATCTTTGAAGCCTCCAGCTATCGCGGGGCATCGGCCTACATGCCCGTCGCGGTCACCGGCCTTGCCACGGCGCTCGGCGTCGTCTGGATGGCGCAGTCCGTGCTTGGCCTTGCGCGCGGCACCAGCGGCACGCTGAACGTCCCGGCGCCGGTGCTGGTGCGTTTCGTCGCCATTGTCGCCATCGCGGCGGGCTACGTGTTCGCAATTGCGCACTTCGGCTATTTCACCGCCACCATCGTGATGGTGCCGCTGCTGTCCACCGCCATCGGCTACCGCAATTACCGCGTCACGCTTCTCACCACCATCGGCTTCTGCGTCGTCCTTTATGGCGTGTTCCGGCTGCTCCTGTCGGTGCCGCTGCCGCCCGAGACCCTTCTCGAAATGATCGGAGCCTGACGATGGATCTCTTCGGCCCCATCATTTCCGCAGCGCCCCAGCTCCTCGACCCCGCCGTGATGCTGGCGATGGTGGTCGGCACCGCGGTCGGCATCGCGGTCGGCGCCCTGCCCGGCCTGTCGGCCACCATGGGCATTGCGGTCCTGATCCCGCTCACCTTCTCCATGTCGCCGCTGGTGGCGCTCGGCATGATCGCCGGCATCTACAACGGTGCCATGTACGGTGGCTCGATCCCCGCGATCCTCCTGCGCATTCCAGGCACCCCCGCCGGCATCGCAACCGTGTTCGACGGGCACGAGATGGCCAAGCAGGGCCGCGCGCGCCTCGCACTCGACATCTCGCTGACGTCCTCGTCCATCGGCAGCGCCGTCAGCGCGCTGGCGCTCCTCTTTCTGGCGCCGCCGCTGGCCGCGGTCGCCTTGCAGTTCAGCCCGGCGGACTATTTCTGGCTTGCCCTGTTCGGCCTCACCACAATCTCGGTGCTTCTGGCGGACAACCCGGCCAAGGGCTTTCTCTCCGCCTGCCTCGGCCTCATCCTCGGCATGGTCGGGATTGACGGCCTCACCGGCACGGAGCGGTTCACCTTCAACCAGCTCGACCTTCTGAGCGGCGTCGACATCATCGTCCTTCTCACCGGCCTTTATGCAATCCCGCCGGCGCTGGAGCTGATGCTGGACGGCAATGCAGTGGCCAAGGGCAACCTGGAGCTGGGCGGCAAGCGCGAGAAATTCCGCTGGCGCACGCTGATCCCGGTGTGGATCCGCTCGTCCGTCATCGGCCTCGTGATCGGCCTCATCCCGGCGCTGGGCGGCAATATTGCGGCAATCCTCGCCTGGAACGAACAGCGCCGCGCGACGCCGGAGAAGGACAAGCCCAACTACGGCAAGGGCATGCCCGAGGGCCTCGCAGCCCCCGAATGCGCCAACAACGCCGACACCGGCGCAACGCTGATCCCGGCGCTGACGCTCGGCGTTCCCGGCAACGCGGTGGCCGCCGTCATTCTCGGCGCGCTGCTGGTCCATGGTCTCCGCCCCGGCCCCGAGCTCTTCCGCGACAACGCCGACACCGTCTATGGCTTCATGCTGACCATGCTCGTCACGGCGGCGCTGATGTATATCATCGGCAAGCTCGGCGCCCGCGCGTTCATCAACGTGCTGCGCCTGCCGCCGCGCCTTCTGGGGCCGATGATCCTGGCGCTGACCACGGTGGGCGTCTACGCGGTTCACAACTCCATGTTCGAGGTGTGGATGATGCTGGGCTTCGGCCTCCTCGGCTTCATCATGGAGCGGCTGTCGATCCCCACGGCACCGGCGGTCCTGGCCGTGATCCTTGGGCCGATGGCGGAGGAATCGCTGCGCCGCGCGCTGCTGATCTCCCGCGGCGATGCCACGTATCTTGTGGCCAGCCCGATCTCGTGGGTGCTGGTGGCGCTGATCGTCCTGACGCTTCTGACCCCGCTCTGGCGCCGCCTGCGCGCAAAAAAGGCGCCGCCTGCCCCCGGCGCCGCGTGATGGGCCGGGCGCCTTGCGCGCCCGCGCCAGGTTGCGGCTAGAATGGGCATTGGCGCCCCGACGCCCGACCGGCAATCAGCAGGACCTGAGAAACGCGCAATGAATGTCAGCGACAAGGTGCATCTGGTCCTGCGGCGACGGCTGATGGCGGGCTACTACGACCCCGGCGCACAGCTGAAGGAAGAGAGCGTCGCCGCCGACCTCGACGTCAGCCGCACCCCCGTCCGCGCCGCCATCCAGCGCCTGATTGCCGAGGGCCTTCTGGAGCCCGCCGCCAAGCGCGGCGCGATCGTGACGCCGTGGCGGATCGAGGATGCGGAAGACATCTTCAACCTGCGCATCCTGCTGGAGGGCTACGGCGCAGCGCTGTCCACCCGCAACGCCAGCGACGAGACGTTCGAGCGGATGCACCGGCTGAACGAGGAGATGGCCGCTGCCGCCCGCTCAACGGCGCAAGACCGGCTCGAAATCATCCACAAAGCCAACTACGCCTTCCACCTCGCGATCTATGAAGATTGCGGCAGCGCGCACCTGCGCACGTTCGGTTCGAGCCTGCTGGAATATCCGCTCGTGATCGGCGGCTTCTACATCTACACCGACGACGACATGGACGAGAGCATCCGCCAGCACACCGAGATCATCTCGGCGCTGCGCGCGCGCAACGCGGAGTGGGCGACCGCGGCAATCAAGTGCCACCTGTCGGCCGCCATCGTCCGTTTCCGCCGCGCCGGCACGACCAAGGACGGGTCGCTGATGCGCCCGCCCCCGCACATGCTGGAAGCCGACGAGGCCTGAGCGGCGCCTATTTCGCGCCGGGCACCGAGCCGGTCTTTTCCGGGATCAGGAAGGTAAAGTCGCAGCCCTCGTCAGCCTGCGTGACAGTGTCCATGAACAGCTTCTTGTAGCCCCGCTCGGACCCGTCGTGGACCGGCGCCCTGAACGCCTTTGCCCGCTCAGCCAGCTCCGCCTCGGGAACTTCCAGCGTGAGCGTGCGCTTCGGCACGTCGAGCGCGATGATGTCGCCGGTCTTCACCAGGCCCAGCGGCCCGCCCTCGGCCGACTCCGGCGTCACGTGCAGGACGATGGTGCCGGACGCCGTGCCGCTCATCCGCGCGTCGGAAATGCGGACCATGTCCTTCACGCCGGTGGCCGCAATCTTTTTCGGGATCGGCATGTAGCCGGCCTCGGGCATCCCCGGTGCACCCTTGGGGCCGGCATTCTGAAGGACCAGAATATCGTCTTCGGTCACGTCGAGGTCCGGGTCGTCGACCCGTGCGCCCATGTCCGCGACGGACGCAAACACCACGGCGCGGCCGCGGTGGGTCATCAGCCTGGGGCTGGCCGCCGACTGCTTCACGATGGCGCCGCCGGGCGCAAGGTTGCCGCGAAGCACGGCCATCCCGCCTTCGGGGAACAGCGGATCGGACACGCTCGACACGATGTCCTGCGTCCAGCCGCCGGGCGCGTCGTCGATGTTCTCGCCAAGCGTCTTCCCCGTCACCGTCATGCAATCGAGGTGGAGGTGGCCCTTCAGCTCGCGCAGGATTGTGGGGAGGCCGCCCGCGCGGTGCAGGTCCTCCATGTAGTGCTGGCCGGACGGCTTGAGGTCCACCAGCACCGGGATGTTGCGGCCCATGGCGTCGAACGCATCGAGGTCGAGCGTCAGCCCGGCGCGGCCGGCGATGGCGGCAAGGTGGACGATGCCGTTGGTGGACCCGCCTGTGGCCAGGAGCACGGTCAGCGCGTTCTCGAATGCCTCCTTGGTCATGATCTTGTCTGGCGTGAGGTTGCTGGCCGCCATCTCGACGGCGAGCTTGCCGCTGAGTTCGGCAATGCGGCGGCGGTCCGCCGTCACCGCCGGGGGCGTCGCGCCGCCGGGGGCCATCATCCCCAGCGCCTCGGTGACGAGCGCCATGGTGGAGGCCGTCCCCATCACGCCGCAGGTGCCGCCACCGGGGACGAGCTGGTTGTTGACCGCGTCGGTCTCCTCAGCGTCGATCTCGCCGGCGCGAAACTTCGCCCAGAAGCGCCGGCAATCGGTGCAGGCGCCAACGCGCTCGCCGCGGTGGCTGCCGGTCATCATCGGCCCGGTGACGAGCTGGATTGCCGGCACGTTGGCGCTGGCCGCCCCCATCAGCTGGGCCGGCACGGTCTTGTCGCAGCCGCCGATCATCACCACAGCGTCCATCGGCTGGGCGCGGATCATCTCCTCGGTGTCCATCGACATGAGGTTGCGCGTGAACATCGACGTTGGATACGCGAAGCTCTCGTGGATCGAGATGGTCGGGAACGGCACGGGGAGCGCGCCGGCCAGCATCACGCCGCGCTTCACGGCTTCCACAAGGTCCGGCACGTTGGCGTGGCAGGCGTTGTAGGCGGAAAACGTGTCGACCACGCCCACGATGGGACGATCCAGCGCATCGTCGGAATAGCCCATGCCCTTGATGAAGGCCTTGCGCAGAAACAGCGAGAACGCCGAATCGCCATAGCTCGTAAGGCCTTTTTTCAATCCACGGTCTTTGCTGTCAGCCATCTTTTTCGCCCACCAATTTTGTACGTGCATCAACGGACACACGCTTCAGATTGTCAACAATATGTTTGACAGGTTCCGGTTTGAGGTATTTCCTGCCGGCCAAGCGCGATGAATTTGCGTTCAAAAAACAACCTGGAGGATTCCCACATGAAGACCCCGATGATGGCGCTCGCCCTTGCCGCGGCACTTGGCACCACCGCATTCACCCCGGCGTCCGCGCAGGAATACCCGGCCAGCGACGTGAAAGTCATGCAGGGCTTCAAGGCGGGCGGCGGCTCCGATGCGCTGGCACAGCTCGTCCAGCCGTTCCTCGCCGAAGAGCTTGGCGTCAACTTCGTCAACGAGTACATCCCCGGCGCCACCGGCGCGATTGCGTGGACCCGCCTTGCCAAGCAGACTAAGGCGGACGGCGCGACCATCAGCATCACCAACACCCCGATGCTGACGACCAACTACATCATGAATCCGGCGATCACCTACAACATCAGCGAAATCACGCCCATCGCCAATATCGTGACCGACCCCGGCATTGCCGTCGTGTCTGCCGACAGCCCGTTCAACACCTTCGAGGACTTTGTGGAGGCCGCGAAGGCGAACCCGAGCACTGTGACCGTCGGCAACTCCGGCGTGGGCGGCGACGACTATTTCACTTCGGTCCAGTTCGAGCGACAGGCCGGCGTGAAGCTTCAGAAGGTCCCGTTCCAGGGTGACGGCCCGTCGTGGACGGCGGCCATGGGCGGCAAGATCGACGCCAGCTTCACCAACGTCGGCGTGTCTTTCCCGCAGATCAAGGAAGGCAACCTGAAGGCGCTCGCGGTGTTCGCCGAAGAGCGCATCCCGGACCTGCCCGACGTGCCGACCGCCAAGGAACTCGGCTACGACCTCGTTGCAGGGTCCTCGCGCGGCTACTCCGGCCCCGCCGGCTTCCCCGCCGAAGCGCGCCAGCAGATGATCGACGCAATGCAGCGCGTGGTCGACAACCCCGACTTCCAGAAGGCCGCCGCAGACCGCGCCTTCAACATCGACTTCATCTCCGGCGATGACTACGCCGCGATGCTGCAGAAGCAGGAAGGCGAATACAAGGTCATCTGGGCCGACATCAAAGACGAAGTCCAGAAGCAGTAAGCCACACACTGCACCCTTGCGGGCGGGGCACAGCCCCCGCCCGTCTTTCCTGTTCTGGAGACTTTGCGATGGGACGTCTCGTCGTTGCACTGGCCGCAATCGGGCTGGTGTTTTTCATGTGGGGCGAAGCCTCTGCCTATCCGGCAACGGCGCGCAAGCTGCCTGACCTTCTCGGCTGGGTGGTGATGGTGCTGGCGGTGCTTGCCATTGCCCAGCAGGCACTGCAGTGGCGCAAGGCCAGTGCAAACGGCACCCTTGGCACGTCCGATCCCATCAACTGGCAAGGCGTTGCCCTTGGCGCAGCCTTCGTCGGGCTGATCGTCGCCTACGCCTGGTCGATCGGAATCATCGGCTATCTCATCGCCACGCCGCTGTTCCTGACCATCCCGCTGGTGCTCCTGCGCCCCGTCGGTCTCTTGACCGGCGCACTCACGATCATTGCCGTCACCGCCGTGATTTACGGCGTGTTTGTCTGGTTCCTGAGGCTCAACATCCCGCTTTATCCGGCGTTCTGAGGTCGTATCACGTATGGAATCCTTCCTCTGGATCGGTCTTGCCAACGTCGTCGATCCGATCAACATCGCGGCAATCTTCGCCGGCGCGCTGATCGGCATGTTCGTCGGCGCCATGCCCGGCCTTTCCGCCACCATGGCCATCGCGCTGCTG
Source organism: Acuticoccus sp. MNP-M23 (assembly GCF_031195445.1). Taxonomy (NCBI): domain Bacteria; kingdom Pseudomonadati; phylum Pseudomonadota; class Alphaproteobacteria; order Hyphomicrobiales; family Amorphaceae; genus Acuticoccus; species Acuticoccus sp. MNP-M23. Next base: position 2,116,918 of record NZ_CP133480.1, on the reverse strand, counting down.
TTACCGCTGACCTACTCGTTCCGCCCCGAGACGGGGCTTGCGATGCTCGCCTCGCTCTACCTCTCGGCCATGTACGGCGGCTCCATCGCGGCCATCTTGCTGCGCACACCCGGCACGCCGGCCGCCGCCGCCACGGTGCTCGACGGGCACCCGATGGCGCGCAGCGGGCACGCCGGCAAGGCGCTCGGCCTGTCGCTGACCGCCTCGCTGATCGGCGGCCTCATCAGCTCCATCGCGCTCCTCACGGTCGCGCCGCTCCTGGGCAAGGTGGTCCTCAATTTCGGCCCGGTGGAGATCTTTGCCGTCGCGGTGCTCGGGATCACCATCATCGGCGCACTCAGCCAGGGGTCGACCATTCTCGGTCTCTTCTCCGGCGCACTGGGGCTGCTGCTGGCCACGGTGGGGATGGACCTCACCACCGGCACGCCGCGCTTCACCTTCGGCATTCTCGATCTGTTCGGCGGGATCAACTTCACCGTCGCGCTGATCGGGCTGTTCTCGATCCCGCAGGCCGTCCGCCTCATTGTGGAGGGCAACCCCACCGGGACGGAGCGCGTCTCGAAGATCCGCGACCGGATGCTGCCCACCGGGCGTGAATTCCTCAAGCTCCTGCCCAACAGCGTGCGCTCGGGCTTCATCGGCATCATCACCGGGCTGATCCCCGGTACGGGCGGCGATACCGCGTCCTGGTTCGCCTACAACGAGGCCAAGCGGTTCGCCAAGAACAAGCACGAGTTCGGCACCGGAACCCCCGCCGGCATCGTGGCACCCGAAGCCGCCAACAACGCGGTGGTCGGCGGTGCGCTCATTCCCACCATCGCCCTCGGCATTCCGGGCTCGTCGTCCACCGCCGTGCTGCTTGGCGGGTTGATGGTCCACGGCATCCTGCCCGGTCCTTCGCTGATGACCGAATATGGCGATGTCACCTACACGCTTTTATGGGCCGTGCTGTTTGCGAACTTCGCACTGTTCATCGTCGGCATCTTCTTCACGCGCGCCTGCGTCGCGGTCACCAAGATCCCCAACCGCGTGGTTGGCCCCGTGATCGTCGTGATGAGCGTGATCGGCGCCTACGCCATCAACAACTCGATGTTCGACGTCGGGCTGATGATCGCTTTCGGGATGCTGGGCCTGGCGTTCGACACGTTCAAGATCCCCACCCCGCCGCTGGTGATCGGCCTCATCCTCGGCCCGATCCTCGACACCACGCTCCAGCAGTCGCTGCTGATCGGCCAGGGCAACTGGATGATCTTCCTCAACAACCCGATCTCTGCCACACTGCTTGCGATTGCGCTTCTGTCGGCGTTGCAGGCCACGCCGCTGTTCAGCGTGCTCGGCCGGGGCATGAAACGGGCGCTGGCAGGCCGCCAGCAAACGCCGGGCGGAACCGAATAGCGGCGGCAGGAGGAATGCGATGGCGGGGCTGGCCCGGACGGGTGCGGCGGATGCGGGTGAAATCGGGGACGATCCGCGCCGCAACCGCGAGGATCTGGCACTCGACATCGCCCGCCTGCTCGAAGAAGACATCGTCTTCGGTCGCCTTCACCCGCGTGAGCGGCTGGTCGAAGAGGCCATTGCCGCGCGCTTCGAGGTCAAGCGCCACGTGGTGCGGCAAGCCATCGTCGAGCTTGAGCGGCTCGGGCTGGTGGACCGGCTGCGCAACAAGGGCGCCGTCGTCCGCGTCTACACCGAGAAGGAAGTGGACGACATCAACACCGTCCGCGAGCTTCTGGAGAGCGAAGCGGCCTCCTGCATTGCGCTGCCGCTTTCGCCGGCGTCCATCGCCGAGCTCGAAGACATCCAGCGCGAACACTCAGCCGCCGTGGAGGCGCACGACCGGCGCGGCGTGTTCCGCTGCAACATTGCCTTCCACAAGGCGCTGTTTGCCCATTGCGGCAACGCGGCGCTCGCCGAAGCAATCAACATCTTCGCGCAGAAATCCCACGCCTACCGCTCCATTGCGGTGAGCGACCGCACGTATCAGGCATGGGCTGCCAGCGCGCACTGGGAGATGATCGACGCCATCCGCAACGAGGATCGCCCCCGCCTCGTCGCCTTGTGCAAGGCCCACCTCGGCCCGTCGAAAAACCACTATATCGAGACGCTTCGCGCCCGCTACGGCTGAGGCTCAGGCCTGCGGCGCACCGTCCAGCGCGATGTCGACCATCTTGCGGATGAGGTGCCGCTGCGCCGTGCCGCGCAGCCACAAAAGCCCCAGCGCGCGCACCGGCACCGGCGGCGGCAGTGCAATCCGCGTCAGGCGCAAGCCTTCCGGCCACGGCGCTGCCCACTCGGGCACGATGGAAACACCAAGCCCGCCATCCACCATCACCGCAATTGCCTCCAGCGAATCCAGTTCAAAGCGCTGTGCGGGCACAATCCCGCGCGCGCCGAGATAATCGGCCGCCAGCCGCCCGCCCCACTGGCGCCGGTCGTACCTTATGAACGGCCTCGCCTTGAGAAGGTGCAATGCATCGCGGCTTTCCTCCCCGCGCGGCGCCAGCAGGATCAGCGGTTCGGAGCGCCAGAGGCGGAACTCGGTGGTCTTCGGCAAGGCGAACCCCGGCTTGACGATTGCCGAAACGTCCAGCTCGCCGGCCAGCGTCCGCTCGTAAAGTGCAGCCGATGTGCCGGGCTCCAGCGCCACCTCCAGCCCCGGCGCCTCCCGCGCCAGCCGCCCCAGGACGCGCGGGAAGAGCCCGGTCTGCGCGGTGGAAATTGCACCAACACGCAGCTTCCCCATGATCGCGCCGCCCTGCACCGCCGTGCGCAGATCCCGGAGGCCGTGGAGGAGCGGCGTTGCCCGGTCCGCCACCGCATGCCCTGCCTCCGTCGGCCGCACCGACCGCCCGGCCCGCTCCAGAAGCTTCACGCCAAGCTCGGCCTCCAGCGTGCGGATGCGCTGGGCGACGGCGGTGGCGGTGATGTCCAGCTCCACTGCCGCATCGGCCAGCGAACCGCGGCGGGCGACGGTGAGGAAGGTTTCCAGAAAGCGGGTATCCATGGCACATAATACCGAACTTTTCGTTCGGCATGAACCAACATTGGCGCACTTTTTCTGCGGAAACGGACCCGCTACGCCAGAGGCGAACTCTTGGAGGACACTATGGATCTCGGTTTGAACAACAAGGTCGCCCTGGTGCTGGGCGCTGGTGGCGGCCTCGGCAGCGCCATCGCGCTTTCGCTGGGCGCGGAAGGCGCGAAAGTCGCCGTCGCCGACATTGACGAGAACGCGGCGAAAGTCACCGCCGATGCCGTGAACGCTGCTGGCGGCACCGCCTTCGCCATCTCCTGGGACCTCGCGGACGTCGACAGCGTCGACGCCAAGGTTTCTGCGGTGGAAGCCGAGCTTGGCTCGGTCGACGTGTTCGTTGCCATCACGGGCGGCCCGCCCCCCGGCGGCGTTGCGGGCGTCTCCTCCGACACGTGGCGCAAATTCTTCGATTCCATGGTGGTTTCGGTGTTTGCGATCACCGACCGCGTGCTGCCGGGCATGCGCGAGCGCAAATGGGGCCGGATCATCACATCCACCTCGTCGGGCGTCGTCGCGCCGATCCCCAACCTCGGCCTCTCCAACGCGCTGCGTGCCACGCTGCTCGGCTGGTCGAAAACGCTTGCCGCCGAAGTCGGCCGTGATGGCGTGACCGCCAACATCGTGCTGCCCGGCCGCGTCGCCACCAAGCGCATCACCTTCCTTGACGAGAAGAAGGCAGAGCGCGAAGGCCGCCCCGTCGAGGACGTGAAGGCGGAAAGCAACAAGGCGATTCCGCTTGGCCGCTACGGCGACCCGAAGGAATATGGCGACACCGTTGCCTTCCTCGCCTCCGAGCGTGCCTCCTACATCACCGGCAGCGTTATCCGCGTTGACGGCGGCTACATTCCGAGCATCTGAGGAGACACCGCCATGGCGCTTGACCAGACAACCATCGACACGCTGAAGACCATCACCACGGCCACGCTGACCACGATCCTTCTGAAGAAGGGCCTGCGCAACGTGTGGCTTCGCGGTGCGATGCCGCTGCGCAAGGGACAGGAGCGCATTGTCGGCCCTGCCTTCACCCTGCGCTTCGTCCCGGCGCGCGAAGACCTTGCGACCCCCGCCTCCTGGGGTTCGCCCATCTCCACCCGCGCCGCCATCGAGGCGATGCCGGAAGGCTGCATTGCCGTGGTCGATTCCATGGGCGTGCGCGACGCCGGCATCTTCGGCGACATCCTGTGCGCCCGGATGCAGAAGCGCGGCGTGGCGGGGCTCGTCACCGACGGCGTGGTGCGTGACCTCGACGGCGTCCTTGCCAGCGGCCTGCCGGTCTGGTGCTCCGGCGCTGCGGCGCCCCCCTCCGTCGCCGGCCTCACCTTCGTCGGCTGGCAGGAGACCATCGGGTGCGGCGGCGTCTGCATCGTGCCGGACGACGTTCTGGTGATCGACGCGGACGGCGCAGTCCTCATCCCGCAGGCACTGCTGGACGAGGTGGTCGGCGAAGCCGTCGAGCAGGAGAAGCTGGAGGCCTGGATCGTCACCGAGGTGGAACGCGGCGTGCCCCTCCCCGGCCTTTACCCGATGAACGACGAGACCAAGGCGCGCTACGCCAAGTTCAAGGAAGGCAACTGATGTTCGGGATCGACACCAAGGGCGTCTACGCCATCGCACCCACGCCCTTCCTGCCCGATGGCGCGGTGGACTACGCTTCCATCGACAGGATGTGCGACTTCTACCTCGAATCCGGCGTGGATGGTCTCACCATCCTCGGCATCCTCGGCGAAGCGCCCAAGCTTGAGCCCGAGGAGTCCGTCGCCATCGTGAAGCGGGTGCTCGCCCGCTTCAACAAGCCGGTGGTGGTCGGCGTTTCGGCGCCGGGCTTTGCCGCCATGCGCGCGCTTTCCGGCGCGTCGATGGATGCGGGCGCAGCCGGCGTGATGATCAACCCGCCTCCCGCCATGCGCACCGACGACGAGATCTGCAACTACTACGCCCAGTCCGTCGCGCAGATCGGCGCGGACGTGCCGTTCGTCCTGCAGGACCATCCGCTCGTGACCACGGTGCGCATGTCCAACAACGTCATCCGCCGGATCGTGACGGAGAACCCCTCCTGCGTGATGCTGAAGCACGAGGACTGGCCCGGCCTCGAGAAGGTCTCCGCGCTCCGCAAGATGGAAGCCGACGGCACGCTGCGGCACATCTCGATCCTGTGCGGCAACGGCGGCCTGTTCCTCGACTTCGAGATGGAGCGCGGCGCCGATGGTGCGATGACCGGCTACGCCTTCCCGGACATGCTGGTCGACGTGGTGAAGAAGCATCAGTCCGGCGACAATGACGGGATGCACGCCCTGTTCGACGCGCACCTGCCGTACCTGCGCTACGAGCACCAGTCCGGCATCGGCCTTGCCGTGCGCAAGTACGTGCTGGTGAAACGCGGCGCGATCGCCCACGCGGACCTTCGCGCCCCCGGCCCCAAGATGAACGCCACCACCAGGGCGGAAGTCGACGGCATGCTGGCACGCCTCGCCAGGCACGACCCGCGCGCAGCCTTCTGACCAAGACCGCGCCGGCGGCACATTGTCGGCGCGGACCGACAGACGCTCGGGATTGCGGCCGCCGGGAAGCTCTGGTCAGATCGCCGCCTCCGGCGGAGAGGCACGATGGCAGGCGACCAAGAGGCGGCACGGCTCGACGGCGACTACGACTATGTGATCGTCGGCGCAGGCACGGCCGGCTGCGTCCTTGCCAATCGTCTGACCGCGGACGGGCGCACCCGCGTCCTGGTGCTGGAGGCCGGCGGGTCGGACCGGTACCACTGGGTGCAGATCCCGGTCGGCTACCTCTACTGCATCGGCAACCCCCGCACCGACTGGATGATGAAGACCGCACCCGAGCCCGGCCTCAACGGCCGCAGCCTCGTTTATCCTCGCGGCAAGGTGCTGGGCGGCTGCTCCTCGGTCAACGGCATGATCTACATGCGCGGCCAGGCGGCGGACTACGAGACCTGGCGCCAGATGGGCAATGCCGGCTGGGGCTGGGACGATGTCCTCCCCTATTTCCTGAAATCCGAAGACCACCACGGCGGCAAGACCGGCCTCCACGGTGAGGGTGGCGAGTGGCGCGTGGAAACTCAGCGGCTCGCCTGGGATATTCTGAAGGCCGTGCAGGAGGGCGCCAAGGAGTTCGGCATCCTCCCGCGAGCCGATTTCAACGATGGCAGCAACGAAGGCTCCGGCCTTTTCGAGGTGAACCAGAAAAACGGCGTGCGCTGGAACGCGGCGCGCGGCTTCCTGCGGCCTGCGATGCGCCGCGCCAACCTTCGCCTCGTCACCCACGCCCACAGCGAAAATCTGGTGGTGGAGGGGGGCCGCGTCACCGGGGTTCGCTACCGCCGTGGCGGCACGCTGTACGAGGCGCGCGCAAAGGCCGAGGTGCTGCTGGCGGCGGGCGCCATCAACTCGCCGAAAATCCTCGAACTCTCCGGCATCGGCCAGCCGGACCTGTTGCAGGGTCTGGGGATCGAGGTGGCGCACGCGTTGAAGGGCGTCGGCGAGAACCTGCAGGACCATTTGCAACTGCGCACCATCTTCCGCGTCAATAATGCGCTGACACTCAACACGCTTGCCAATTCGGCCGTGGGCAAGGCGCGGATGGCGCTGGAATATGCGCTGAAGCGCAGCGGGCCGCTGGCGATGGCGCCCAGCCAGCTCGGCCTGTTCACCCGGTCGGACCCCTCACGCGAAACGCCGGACCTTGAATACCACGTGCAGCCCCTCTCCACCGACAGGCTGGGCGATCCGCTGCACCGGGAGCCGGCGATCACCGTCTCGGTCTGCAACCTCAGGCCGGACAGCGTGGGAAGCTGCCACATCAACGCGCCCGACACCGCCGCCCATCCCGACATCCGGCCCAACTACCTGTCGGCCGAAACGGATCGGACGGTGGCCGTCGCCGCCATCCGCCAGGCGCGCCAGCTGATGACGGCGCGCGCCCTGGAGCGGTACACGCCGCAAGAGGTGCTGCCCGGCCCCGAAATCACCACCGACGAGGCGCTCGCCCGCACCGCAGGCGACATCGGCACCACAATCTTCCACCCGGTCGGCACCTGCCGGATGGGCAGCGATGACCGCGCCGTGGTCGGCGCCGACCTCCGCGTCCATGGCCTTTCCGGCCTCAGGATCGTCGATGCGTCGGTGATGCCGAAGATCGTGTCCGGCAATACCGCCTCACCCGTTGTGATGATTGCGGAAAAAGCCGCCGACATGATCCGCGCCGGCGCGCAGGACGCCATCTAGCCGCATACGGCGCCCCGCCCCAAAGTCAAAATTCCGACATTACTGAACGCGAGAAATCGACACGAAAAAATGCTTCGGTATTTTTCCGGCCATTGATTTTGGTTTAATGCATATTACTTACACTCTATAAGTCTTCGCAGAGCGTTCGGCGCGAATTTGCCGCCCGCTTCGCGACTGCCCGTCCGGCCCGTTGCCGGACCGTGGCTCGGGCCTTTCCAAAGCGCCGCCACCCCCTTTGACGTCGCCGCACCACCACAAGACCTCATCCAGCAGCGCGGACCCAGGGGTGCCGCCAATACGGAGCGTTTGACGTGGCCAAAGGACAGCAAAAGAGCACCAAGGAACCGCAGAAGGCGAAGGACGATTCGTCCAAGGCGAAGAAAGCCGCTGGCCCGAAATATCTTCGCGGCTCGGTCGCCGCGGCGCCCGGCGATCTGCATTCGCGCAATCTTGGCGGGGTGAAGAAGCGATGACCAGCAACCCCCGCACCGACCCGGTCACCTCCATGACCGCCGACGACCTCCGGTCGCCAGCCGAAATCTTCATCTCCAAGGGGATCGGCCGCAAGCGCAACGCACTTGGCTACCACCGCTTCGACACGGCGGCGGAGGCCATCGACTTTGCCGTCGAGGCATTCTCGGATCTCGGCGCAGAAGGCCTGGTGATGACGGTGGACGACAAACGCTTCAACCTTGCTGCCCTGCGCGCGCTTCATCGCAGCGAAGGCATGGCCGCAAAGGCGGAGATGTCAGATCCTGCCGAATAAGGCTGCCTGCGTCGCTGCGCAGATCGAACCGACAGGCCCTCGGGCGCCTGCCGGTCCCACCCCCCACCCCTTCGCAAGCCAGGACAACGCCGCCGCACCGCCAGCCATGGCGCCGCGCCCGTTGTCACGGGCTCTGGCGGCCTACCGCGAACCGGCCGCAGGCCGCAGCATCGCCGAACTGGTCCTGTCTCTGGTGCCGTTTGTCGCCCTCTGGGCCGGCATGTGGATTGCGCTGACCATAGTTGGCTACTGGCTGGCGCTTCTCCTTGCGGTCCCGGCCGCCGGCTTTCTGGTGCGCCTCTTCCTCATCCAGCACGATTGCGGGCACGGCTCGGTGTTTCGGACGCAGCGCGCCAACAACTGGCTCGGCCGGATCCTCGGCGTGATCACGCTGACCCCCTACGACCACTGGCGCCGCACTCACGCGCTGCACCATGCCGGTTCCGGCAACCTTTGCCGGCGCGGCATCGGCGACGTGGCCACCCTCACGGTGCGCGAATACGGCGAGCGCTCCCCCTGGGGGCGGCTCCGATATCGCGTCTACCGCAGCGCGCCGGTGCTGTTCGGCATCGGGCCGTTCTTCGTCTTCGTGCTCCAGCACCGTTTGCCCATCGGCTTCATGGGCGCGGGACGATTGCACTGGGTCAGCACCATGGGCACCAACGCGGCCATCCTCGCCGGCGCGCTGGGGCTGGCTTACGCGGTCGGCTTCGGCACGTTCTTGATGATCCATCTGCCCATCATCTTTCTGGGATCAGGTGCCGGCGTCTGGCTGTTTTATATCCAGCATCAGTTCGAAAGCACCCACTGGGACGCGGACGACCGCTGGCAACATCACGACGCCGCATTGCACGGCAGTTCCTACTACGACCTTCCTGCGCCGCTGCGGTGGCTGTCCGCCAACGTGGGCATCCACCATGTTCACCATCTGGCGAGCCGCATTCCCCACTACCGTCTGCCGGAAGTGCTGCGCGATTACCCGGAGCTGCGGACGCTCAACCGGCTGACCCTGCGCCAGAGTCTGCGCTGCGTCGCCCTCACCTTGTGGGACGAAGACAAACGCCGGCTGGTCCCCTTTCGGGCCGCAGCGCCACAGGCGGCGCTCTGAACGGCGCGCCGCGGTGTTCACCATCGCCGCCAGCCTGCGACATAAGCGGTCCCCATGGCCTTTTGCTTAGGCGCAGGTGCTGCGGTTCGCTAGCCTTGTGCCATGCAGAACCAACGATCCGAGCCAAGACCGATGAGCATCGACGGCCAGACTGAACAGCACGGCAGCGCCACAGCGCCCGGCACCCCATCGGCATCGCCCTCCGCGGATACCGACATCAGCGGCGCGTGGCAGGACGACAATCAGGCCTGGTGGGACTGGTACGTGTCACTGGCAAACAATGACGACTCGCCGCTCACCGCGCTTCAGGATGCGCCGCCGCTGCCGTCCATGGACCTGCCGAGCGACGAAGACGTCGCCGCCGAACTCGCGACGCCCTATGCGCTGGATGACGCCGAAGTCGCCTTTTTTCAGGAGAACGGCTTCATCAAGCTGAAGGGCGTTCTTTCGCCAGGTGCCGTGATGAAGCTGCGCCACGAGCTTTTGCGCCTCCTGACAGAGACGTTTGGCGAAGGCCTCGATGGCGGTGTGCAGAACCGGTTCCTGAGCATGGAGATGATCTGGCTCGACAATCCGCTGATCCGCCAGTACGTGCTCAGCCCGCGGATTGCGGAGATCTGCGCCAGCCTCCTCGCCGTCCCCGGCGTGCGGCTCTACCACGACAATGTGCTGTCCAAGGAGCCGGGCTGCGGGCGCACCCCCTGGCATTATGACGACCACCATTTCCCCCTCGCCACCAACGATGTGGTGACAGCGTGGATCCCGGCGCAGCCCATCCCGCTCGCCATGGGGCCGCTGGCCTTCGCCATGCCCGTGTCTGCCTACAAGCTTGTGGAGCGCCTGACGTTCAACAAGACCGACACCAGCTACGACCGGCAGGTGGCCGAGCTTTTCCGCGCCAACGGCATTGCCGTTGACGAGACGCCGTTTGACATGGGCGAGGTCAGCTTCCACCACAATCTGAGCTTCCACACAGCCGCGCGAAATCGCACCAACAGGAGCCGCCTCGTTCTGGCCAATACATATTATGTCGACGGTGCGCGGGTGATCGACAGCCCCACCATGGTGTCGGGCGACTGGCAGAAATTCATGCCCGGCGTCGGCCCCGGCGAGGTCGCCAGCACCGACCGCAACCCCCTTTGCTGGCCGGCCGGAGACGGCGCATGAGCGACACCTCAACGCGCAGCCTCGAACACTGGAGCGAGGACAAGCGGCGCGAGATGGAGGATTTCTACGTCCTCGCGACGGGCGACTACCGGCATCTGGCCGAAGCGTTCGACTGGAAGGCACTGCTTGAAGGTTGGCAGCAAAATGCCGGGGACCGCCCCTTGCGCCTCCTCGATGTGGCGTGCGGTTCCGGCAAGTTTCCAGGCGCGCTCCTGGCCCACGCCGACGTCGGCAACGCTGCGATCCAGCCCATCGACTATGCGTTGCTGGACCCCTCGCAATTTTCCATCGACGAGACCCGGCGCGTTCTCCAGCCGCCATTCGTTGCGGGCGCGGAGCATTCCGTGCCATTGCAGGACCTTGATGCGAACGCCGGTCCGTTCGACATCGTGTGGGCTACCCACGCCCTTTACGCCATTCCTGCCGCCGAGCTTCCGCTGGCGCTGTCGCGCTTTGTGGCAGTCACAGGCGGCACCGGCTTCATCGCCCATGCCACCTCGGACGCCCATTATCTCAAATTCTACGACATGTTCCTCAACGACTTTCGCGGCGGTGAAGGCGAGCCCTATGCCGCCGCCGAAGCGATTGTCGCCGAACTTGGCAAAGGCGGCGCCCCGCTGCGCACCAGGACCATCCACTACGAAAGCACGGCACCGGCCACCGCCACCGCACAGGTGGAAGGGTTCCTGCAACGCTGCGTTTTCGACGACACCGTAACCCTTGAAGCGCTGATGGACGGGCCGACCACCGGCCCGTACCTGCGCCGCTGCGCCCAGCCGGACGCGTGGCGCTTCGAGCAGCACGTGGAACTCATCTTCATCGGGCAAGACTAGGCGGTGCCGCTGCGGCGCCGCCTGTGCAAGCCCTCTCACTGCGGCGACGGATGCCGACGCGCCGCCCCTCTTCTGGGGCGGCCACGCAACAGGCAGACCTCCCAATGAACAAGATCCTCTCCCAGACAGCATGGGCGAGCACCGTGCGCCGCGGCGAAAAGCCAACGCAAAGCGACCTGCGCGATCACCTCCTGGCCGTGCACAGCCTCAATGCCGGCTTCACCGAATCCTGTGCCATGCGCTGCCGCAACAATGACGGCCGCAACACCTATGAGTGGCTGGCCGACGTGATCGACCCCGCCGCGCACCGTTCGCTGATGGATCTGGCCTGCGGCAGCGGCCCGCTGATTGCCCTTTGCCACCAGCGCCATGGCAGCGCGCTCGACCTTGCCGGCGTGGACATGAGCGCCGATGAACTCCAGCTTCTGCGAGACCGCCTGCCGGACGGCGCGGCAACCCTCCACCACGGCATGGCGCAGGATCTCGGCGCCTTCCCGCCCGGCAGCGTCGACGTGGTCCTGTGCCACTGGGCCCTCACCCTCATGGACCCGGTGGAGCCCGTCCTCACCGAGGTGAACCGCATTCTGGCCCGCGGCGGCGTTTTCGCCGCTGTGGTGGACGGCGACATGAACGCCGACGATCTCTACCGCGCGGTCCACGACATCATTCACACATGGGTCACGCGCGAGTTTCCGCACTATGACGAGTTCGGCATCGGCGACGTGCGGATCCGCCAGCGTTCGATGCTGGCGCCAATGGTCCAGAGCGCGTTCGCAGACGCCGAGGTGAGCGTGGATCAGGATGTGTTCGAGCTTCAGGCTGGGAACGATGTTCTGGCGCGGGAGGCGGCGGGCTTCTTCTACTCGTCATTCGTCCTGTCGGCGCCCGCGCATGCTGGAATGCTCGCCGAGCTGGAGGCGATGTTCGCGGCGCGAGGCGCCTCCCGCTTCTCCATGCCGGTCAACCGGCTCGTGGTGCGCAACCGCCCCTGACCTTGCCGCCGCGCGCCCTGACCACCTGACCAACCGGCCTCAGCCTGCGCCGGTCGGAATCCCCGATTGCGTGCGGGTGAGAACCCGCACGACACGCCCGGCGAACCGCCCCTAAATCCATCCCCACCAATCTCGCGCCTGTTTTGGGCGGGTGCGTTCGTGCGTCATGCATTGGCGGTTTTGTTTTTGACATATGACATGTGTCATGTCAGCATCCGCTCGAAACTTGATGGCGGACTGGGGTGGCAATGAAGAATCTCTTCGACGTGAAGGACCGGGTGTGCGTGGTAACCGGGGGTCTCGGCCAGCTGGGCAGTGCCTTCACCAACCATCTCGTCAGTCAGGGCGCCAGGGTTGCCGTCTACTCGCGCCGCCCGGTGGATGCCGCCAAGATCGAAGAGCTGTTTCCGGGTGCTGCGGACCGTGTCCGCGTGCTCGTCGCCAGCGTCACCGACAAGGCGGCGCTCGAGGCCGCAACCGACGAGATCACGGCGGACTGGGGCGTCCCGCACGTCCTCATCAACAATGCCGGCATCGATTCCAAACCGTCCGGCCCGCCAGAGCAGAACGGCCCGTTCGAGACCTACCCGCAGGAATTCTGGGACGAGGTGATCGACGTCAACCTCACCGGTGTGATGCTCACCACCCAGGTGGTCGGCTCGAAAATGGCGGACGAAGAGCGCGGCTCGATCATCAATGTCGGCTCCATGTACGGGATGGTCTCGCCCAACCAGGCGCTCTACGCCTACCGCGAGGCGAAGGACGGCAAGCCGTTCTTCAAGGCCGTCGCCTACGCGGCGTCCAAGTCGGGCCTCGTCAACCTCACCCGCTACGTGGCGACCTACTGGGCGCCCAAGAACGTGCGCTGCAACCTCATCACCTTCGGCGGCGTGAAAACGGCAAGCTTCGACAAGGAATTCATCGACGCCTTTCTCCAGCGCGTGCCGCTCGGCCGGCAGGCGGAGATCGACGAGTTCATGGGCATTGTCCAGTTCCTGGCATCCGACGCCTCCACCTACATGACGGGCGCCAACAACGTGATCGACGGCGGGTTCACCGCGTGGTGACCGACGAGGAGGCTCCCACCCGCGACAAGCTCCACGCCGCGGTTGTGACCTCGTTCGAAACCCGCATCCTGTGCGGCGAACTCGAGGTGGGCGAGAAGATGCCCGCCGAAGCCGAAATCGCGAAGACCTTCGGCATTTCCACCCGCTCCGTGCGCGACGCGCTCCAGATCCTGGAGACCAAGGGCCTCGTCAAGCGCCGACATGGCGGCCGCGCCGAGGTGGTGCGGGACGATATCGGCCAGTATCTCGCCTCGCTGGGTGTCACCGTGCGCTCGCTGTTTCACCGCGATCCGTCACAGCTTGTGGAAGTGATGAAGGTGCGGCGGATGTTCGAGGTGGACGCTGCCCGGCAGCTTGCCGAGAACAGGCGCGATCTTGCCGGCGTCGCCGATGCGCTCCGGCGCATGGAGGCCAGCGTGGTCGCGCGGGACTTTGCCGCCTACGCCGGCGCCGATGCCGCGTTCCACCGCGCCGTCGTCCACGCGCTGGACAACGAGGTGATGTCCACGCTGTACGACGCAATCTACCAGCTGGTGACGGACGTGATCCGCCTCTCGGTCCGCGTCCCGTCCAAGCCCATGGAAAACGGCCTCGTCGAGCACACCGAGATCTACGCCGCGCTCCAGACGGGCGACCCGGACAAGGCCGCCGCCGCCCTTGGCGACCACATCGACAACTCCACCCGCTACCTCATGCTTGCGCTGTCGCGCCGCGAAAAACGAACGGAACGAACGTGAACGACATTGCCAACGCCATCAGCCGTCTGTCCCGCTGGTACACCGGCGACGTGCATGACGTGATGGATCACCACGGCGTCTACGGCTACCTTGAGGGCATCTCGCTGTTCGGCGTGCTCAAGCCCGGCGAAATCATCTGCGGCGAAGCCACCACCGTCCGCTACGCGCCCTCAAACCGCCACGTGCCGCAGGATGCCTACCACGGCGCCATCGACACCATCGCCAAAGGCAACATCCTTGTGGTGGACTCCTCGTGCGCCGAAGGCTCAGGCACCGGCGAGCTGATGTCCACCGGTGCGAAGACTGCGGGTGCTGCCGCCACCATCGTCAACGGCACCGTTCGCGATCTCCACGAGGTCGGCAAGCTCGGCTATCCGCTGTTCGCACGCGGCGCATCGCCGGTCGGCGTCGGCGGGCGGATGGAGCCCAGGGAAGCCGGCATCCCCATCACCATCGGCAAGGTGGTCATCCACCCCGGCGACATCGTTCTGGCCGACATCAACGGCGTGGTGGTGATCCCTCGCGCGCTGGCGAGCACCATCGCGGACGACGCCGACAAGAACGGCGAAGGCGAACAGCGCGCCCGCGACCGCATCCTCGCCGGCGAAAAGCTCCAGTCCATCTGGCCGATGGACTGACCCCGAAAGCCCGAAAAACCAACAACACGGGCCCGCACTCCAACGGAGGAACACCCATGAACTTCAAGATTGCCACAGCAGGCGCACTGGTCGCCCTGGCGCTCGGCACGGGCGCTGCCTTTGCCGAATATCCCGACCGGCCGATCACGCTGATCGTGCCGTGGTCCGCCGGCGGCGGCACCGATGCCACCGGCCGGATCATCGCCGCGATGCTGGAAGAAAAGCTCGGCGAGCCGGTCAATGTCGTCAACCGCACCGGCGGCGGCGGCATTGTCGGCCACACCGCCATCAAGGACGGCGATTCGGACGGCTATACGCTCGGCATCATCACCACCGAAGTGTCGATGTACGAGCCCGTCGGCAGCGCAGACATCGCCTATGACGACTATACGCTGATCGGCCTTTACAACGCCGACCCGTCCGCCGTGTTCGTGCGCGAGGATTCCCCTCACAAGACCATCGACGACCTTGCCGCCGCGGTGAAGGCGGACCCGTCCGCCGTGCAGGCGTCCGGCGCCAACTTCGGCGGCCTCAACCATCTGTCGTGGGTCAGCCTCGTCGACGGTGTGGGCGCCGATGCCGGTGAGACCGCATGGATCCCCACCGACGGCGCGGCCCCCTCGCTTCAGCTTCTGGCGTCGGGTGCCATCGACGTTGTGGTGTCCCAGTTCCCCGAAGCGAAGGCGCTGATCGAGGCTGGCGAAATCCGCCCCCTCGCCTATCTCGGCCCGGAGCGCAGCGAGGCCTACCCTGACGTTCCGACAGCCAACGAATCCCTCGGCATCGACTTTGCCATCGGCGGCTGGCGCGGCCTCGGTGCCCCCAAGGGCATCCCGGACGAGGCGACCGAAAAGCTCCTCGCCGCCATGAACGACATTGTCGCCAGCGATGCGTTTCATGACCAGATGGGCAAGCTGAACTACGGCGTGGTGTGGGAAGGCGGGCCTGATTTCGAGGCGTATCTTTCGCAGCGCGGCGACGCGTTCGGCAAAGCAATTGGCGCCGCCAAGATCGGCCAGTAGCCTTGCGCGCCCCCGTCAAACGCGGCGACCTTGTTCTGGGCCTCGTGTTTGCGGGGCTTGGCGGGGCCATCGTGATGGAAGCCGCCGGCTTGCCCAAGATGGGCAATGTCGGGGTGGGGTCGGGCCTGTTCCCGACCATCACCGGCGCCGGGATGGTGGTGTTCGGCCTCGTCCTTGCCATCGGCGCGGTGTTTGCCGTGCCGATGCCCGGCAAGGCGATCCCGCGGCCGAAGATGCTGCGGTGGGACGTTGTGGCGGTGCTGGTGCTGCTGGCCGCCATGGTGCTGCTGCTCCCGGTTGCGGGCTTTCTGGTTGCCGGTGCGGTGTTCGCAACGGGCGTTGCCAGGCTCGGCGGGGCGCCGTGGATCGGCGCGCTGCTGTTCGGCGTGATCGCGACGCTGCTTCTTTACACGGTGTTCGTCCACGCCCTCGGCGTGCCGCTGCCGCGCGGCCTTCTCGCTTTCTAGGCCGCCGCCCTTCTCCCTGTTGTTCGCAAGCTGCGGTGCCTTCCCGCAACTTGCCCTCCCGTGAGGTTCCAAGATGGACGCGTTCCTCCAAGCCGTTGGCCTGGTGGCAAACGGGCAGACGCTGGCGGTAATTGTCCTCGCCTCGCTGTTCGGCCTGTTCGTCGGTGCGATGCCCGGCCTGACGGCCACCATGGCAGCGGCGCTCCTGGTCCCCATCACCTTCTACATGGACCCGGTGCCAGCCATTGCGGCAATCATCTCGTGCACCGCCATGGCAATCACCGCCGGCGACATTCCGGGCGCGCTCCTGCGCATTCCGGGCACCCCCGCCTCCGCCGCCTACGTCGAAGACGCCTACGGCCTCACCAGAAAGGGGAAGGCGGGGCTTGCCATCGGCATCTCCATCACCTCGGCCTGCATCGGCGGCCTCATCGGCTTCTGCGTCCTCATGGTCGCGGCACCGGCGCTCGCCAAATTCGCGCTCAACTTCTCTTCGTTCGAATATTTCTGGCTGGCCGTGCTGGGGCTTTCGTGCGCGGCGCTGGTCTCCACCGGCGGCATTGCCAAGGGCGTGCTCTCGCTGCTCCTCGGCCTCTTCATTGCGCAGGTGGGTCTCGACCCGTTGATGGGCACACCGCGCTTCACCTTCGGCTCCAGCGAAATGGCGGGCGGCATCTCGTTCATCCCGGCGATGATCGGGATGTTTGCGCTCGCCGAAATCCTCCGCTCGGGCCGCGACGGACCCGAACTCACCGCGCAGGCCGAGGTGCGCAACCCGTTCGCCGGCGTCTGGACCGAGCTGAAGCGCTGGCGGGTCAACCTCTTCCGCGGCGCTGCCATCGGCTCGGTGGTCGGCGCGCTGCCGGGTGTGGGCGGTGACCTGGCCGCCTGGGTCACCTACGCCATCGCCAAGAAGACCTCGAAAACGCCGGAAAAGTTCGGCACCGGGCACCCCGAGGGCCTTGTGGAGGCGGGTGCAACCAACAACGCCGCGCTGTCCTCAGCGTGGATCCCGGCCATGGTGTTCGGCATTCCCGGTGATGCGGTGACGGCCATTGCCGTCGGCGTCCTCTACATGAAGGGGATGGAGCCCGGCCCCTCGCTTCTCACCGTCAACCCGCAGAATTTCTATGCGGTGATGATCGTCTTCGTTCTCGCCAACCTCCTGCTGCTGCCGTTCGGCTACATGGCGGCGCGGTCGGCCCGGTACATCTTCAAGGTGCCGCGCAGCTACCTCAACGCGGCGGTGCTGCTGTTCTGCATCGTCGGGTCGTACGCCATCAACAACTCCATGTTCGGGGTCATCGTGATGGTGGTGCTCGGGGTGGTCGCCTGGGTGCTGGAAGCGCACCGGTTCGCCATCGCGCCGATCATCCTCGGCATCGTGCTCGGCCCGCTGGTGGAGCAGAACTTCACCACCTCGATGATGATTGCGCGCGGCGACCCACTCGCCTTCTTCGAGCGACCCATCGCTGCGGTGCTGGGCATCGTCACCCTGTCCATCTGGGGCCTGGTGATTGCCGGTGCCGTTCTGGCGCGCGGGCGGCGGCGCAAGGCCCTCGCCGCCAGCTGAGGCGCCGGGCGGTCGAGCACTCCTGCCGCCACGCCGCGCGCTTCAATGCGTGTCAGGCCGCCTTGGCGTGGGCGACTGCGCCCTCGAACCGGAGCAGCTGTTCGAGCGCCGCTTCGATGCGCGCGGCGCGTTCCGGCGAGGTCGCGGGCATCGGTGCACGCGGCAGGCCAGCGTCGCACCCCTGAAGGGACAGGGCGGTCTTCACGTTGGCAGGGAGGTTGTCGGCGAAGATCGTGTTCCAGAACCTGAGCAGGGATTCGTGGATCTGGCGCCCGAGCGCATGGTCGCCCGCCTGCACCGCATTCCAAAGCGCGACGCAAGGGCCCGGGACGGCGGCGGGGTTGGCGGCGATGGTGCCGTGGGACCCCATGGCGAACGCAGGGTAGAGCAGCGCATCGATCGCCGAGTAGATCCGCTTGCCCTCCGGCGCACTCACCATCAGGTCGGCGAACAATTTGAGGTCGCCCGCGCTCTGCTTGACGCCGAGAATGCCCGGAAGCCCTTCCATCAACCGCACCAGAAGCGCCGGCGAGAGGTAATTCCAGGGGATCACGTTGTAGATGAGCACCGGCTTTTCGGTCTCGGCGGTGATGGTCTCGAAGTGGCGGTAGGTGGCGTCATCGTCCGGCTTGAAGAGGTAATGGACCGGCGTGATCTGGAAAGCGTCGACCAGCCCCTCCATGCGCCTTGCCTTCTGCACGGCATCACGGGTGGAGTTGACGATGATGCCGGCGATCAGCGGCACGGCGCCGTTCACCTCGGCGGCGCACTCCTCTGCGATGGTGACAAGCTCATCCCCGGTCAGGGTGTGGCCTTCGCCGGTGGACCCGCCGAAGCAGATGCCGTGGACCCCCTTGTCCAACAGGAAGCGCACGTTGGCGCGAATTGCCGCCGTCTTGATGTCGCCGTTCCCGTCGAACGGGGTGACCACCGGCGGAATGATGCCCATGAAGTCGAATGCCATGCTTCTCTCCCGTATTATGGGATAAGCTCATCATGCCCACTGGTCGCATGTCAATAAGTCATGACATGAGTTCGGCTGTGATGATCACAAACCGCTCATGCCCCCGGCTGTTTTTGAACCTTTGCGCGGCACGAAGCAGGCTATTTTCGCAAATGTTGCATGAGATGTGAAAACCGCATTGTGGGAACAAATCCATTGCGGTAGGTGCGTCTGGACACGGAGCGCCCTCTTGGAGACCGGAACCAACAAGTCGACTGCCAAGCTGATGCGCGTGCTTGAATGCTTCTCCACGCGCGACCGGCTGTTGACGGTCACCGAAATTGCTGCACGCACCCAGCTGCCGCGGTCCACCGCGCACCGTGCGATCCTCTCGCTGAAAGCGATCGGCCTTCTGGATCAGGATGCTTCGCGCGAGGCGTACCGGCTTGGGCTGAAGCTCCTGCAGCTGGGCGTGACGGTGCTGCACAACATGGATCTTCAGACCGAAGCGCGCCCGCTGGTGGAGGCCCTCGGGACGCTGACCGGCGAAACGGTCCACCTTTGCGTGTTCGACGGGGAGCGCATGGTCTTTGTGGAGCGGGCAGCGGGCGGCCGCACCGGCGCCACCAACGCCACCATCACCATGGAGCTTTCGCCTTGCCATTGCACGGGCGTCGGCAAGGCAGCGCTGGCGTTTCAGGATGAAGCCGCCATCCGCCGCGTCATAGCCGCCGGCCTCACCGGGTTTACCGATAGCACGCTGACGGAACCAGCCGCTCTACTGGCGGCCCTCGCCGGGATCCGCACTTCGTCCTATGCGCTGGACATGAGCGAGCATCGGCAGGGCGTTCACTGCGTGGCAGCCCCCATTCGCGCCGCCAACGGCCGGGTGATTGCGGCAATCTCCGTCTCCGGCGAGGCGGCCCGCCTGCCCGCCGAACGCCTCCACCGCCTGGCGCCATACGTGATCAGCCACGCCGCCGCAATCTCCCGCCGCCTCGGCTTTGCCGGCGACGAAACCACCCCGCGCCCCTAGCCCTCAGCCCGCTCGACCCTGTCGCTGAAACTCGCCAGAAAGGACGTTGCCGTGAGCGAGACGTGCGCCTCCAGCGGCGGATAAAGCTCAAACGCCTGCGGCTCCCGAGCAAAGTTCCACAATCTGAAAAGGCACCATTCGGACCGCTGCTCCCGCGATATGGCCACTTCGTTCCGGCTGATATGAAAGGGTGTGCGCGCCCAACCATTGGTCGTCTTCACCTCCACAAGCCGCGGAGTGCCGCCCGGCGTGAAGCTTGCGATATCGTAGCCAAGGCCATCGCCATCTTCGTCGGAGACCCAGCGCACCTTTTGGGCTAGATCCGTCCGGCCCTCGCGGCGCAGATTCGCCCGCTCAAACTCAAGCACGCACGCCTCACCAGCGCGGCCCAATGCCCGGTTGCGCTCGTCCCGCCCCGCAACGTCGAACTTGCGAGCGATGCGTTGCATCTGCTCCAGCTCCTGCGGTGGAGGTTCGTTCGACAAAGTAGGCGCCGTCCCGACAAATGCGAGAGCCTGCTCATCGAACCCGGACGCCGATGGATTGGCTGTCGACCTTGCCAGCCAATCGTGGTTGCGCGCCAGCCAACGCGCGACCGCCTCTACCAGCGACATCTGGAAATTGAAGGCAGGCTTGTAGCCGCGGATCCAGTCTTCTCCGAGCCCCTTGAGGACCGCACTGATATTCTGGTGCTTGAATTCGACCGAACCTTCCGAGCGGGACAGCAGATGCGGAAGCAGCGCTCGTCGATGCGCGGCCTTGTTGTAGCTTTGGCCTGCTACGTCGTCGGCCAGCATTGCGAAATAATCCGCAACAATCTGGTCATTCTCGCTATCAGTCCACGGCGCACTCGACATCGGATGAGACTAGGTACGAAACCATCAAGTGTCATCAGCGATGTCAGATTGCGCAATATACCGCGCGTCGATCTTCGGCTTATCTCTTCACCCGCGCATTCGATCCGGTGCGGCCGGGGCCCGTCACGCGGCGCCGCGCAAAGCGACGGGCGCAGTCAGTGCTTGGTGGCAAACTCCTGCTCGATGCTGGCGATGGCAAAGTCCATGGCCAGCAGGAAGGACTGGCACGGCACGTCGATCGCGGTCTTGGTGGTCATCTTGAAGTCCGAAACCTCGCGGCAGAAACTGCCGAGTTTCAGGGGGTTCACGGAATAGCCCGGCAGGTCGCAGTAGCCGTAGGAGATGAAGAAGACCGAATCGCGACGGATCAACTGGATGCAGCCCACATGCTTGTCGCTGAAATCGAACGGGAGGTGCACGGTCTCGCCGCAGATGCAGGCTTTTGATGCCTCGGACCAGCGTCTGAGAAGCGAGGCGACGCCCTTCTTCACATCGCTCTGGTCGAACTCCGACCCGGCATCTTCCAGCGCAATGGCAAAATAGTACGTGTCAGCGCAGATCTCCAACCCCAGGAGAGGGATCGTCATGATCAGATCGTCATGCCCGCCGGAACCCGGATCGATGGCAACAGTCAGGTCCATTGTGTCCAACAGTGTGTTCTTTGTTCAAGTGGCCGGGTTCGCCCCCGGCATGAGCGGCCGCGACGCCGGCAATACGGATCCGGTCGCGGCCCGTGTGTGCCGCGCTCGGGCATTTAGGGTCAACAGGCAAGGCTGCAAGAATGTTTCGGCTCGCGGCAGGCCCGCCCGGCGTCGGGGTGCCGCCGTCAGAACCGCTTGACCAGGCGCAACGTGCCGGAATGGCTCGAAAAATCGTTGCCGAAGGCGCCCTCGTAATCGGCCCGCACGTCAAAGCCTGACGTGTTCGATATCTGCATGCCTGCCCCGACACGGGCGAACACGTCCGCCACCGGCAGCGTGGTTTGGAACGTCCCCGCATTGAGCGGGGCCGAAACGAGCCGGGCGTCGGTCTTCCAGTCGTCCTCGGTGGAGAGGCTGATTCCGGCGGTTGCGTAGAGCCGCGCGTCCCATTCGCCGAACGCTTTCAGCCGCGCGCCGATTTCCACCGCCGGGGTGGCGACGAATGCCGTCTGCTCCTGGCCCGAAACGCTGAGGTTGAAGAGTCCCGCGCCACGCTCGGTGTAGGCGCTGGAGTTTGCATAAACCGCATCGAGATCGAGGAAGGGACGGACGTAGGCGACCTCGCTTGCGGCCGTGTAGGACACCCTGGCGCGCGCCCCGAGCGTATAGATGTCGCTGTCTGCGGTTGCCTTTGCCGAAAAGCCGGGGCCGGCGACGGTGCGGTCGACATCGTACCACCCGTAGCTGCCGGATATCGCGCCGGATAGAAGAAACCCGCCCAGCTGACGCTTCAGCGCGAGCGATGCGAACACCGTGTCGCCATCGGCCGAAGACAAGCCGTCGGCGCTGCCGAAGTCGCTGCTTTCGTAGCCGCCGGCAAAGCCGAGATACCAGTTTGGCTGCACCTCCACCTGCGCACCGGCGGCAAAGCCCCACAAGGTGCCGTCATAGCCGCCCTGCCCGCCCTGATCGATCGACGAGGCCGCAAGCCCGCCCCATGTGCAGGTGCCTTCGGAGACCAGTGCGTTGTCGCCCTGGAAATGGGGACAGCTCAGCGCCTTGTTGAGCCGGCTTTGGGTGAGGACCGCCTGCGCGGCGGCAGCCGCCTGGGAGCCGCCCGGCGACAGCGCATTGACCGCCGCGGCATAGGCCGCCCCGTCGTCGCCCAGTTGCGAAAGCCGGTTGTACTCCGCCAGCACCGCAGCGTAGCGCCCGGCCCTGGCCGCGAACAACGCATCGAGGTGGCCGCCTGCGGTGCTCTGGTTCGGCGTGAGCTGGTCGAACGCACTGCCGAAGCGGGTGCCCGCGACGCCGATGCGCACCGTCCCGCCGCGGGTGGTCGTCTCATAATCTACCGCAGGAGTATCCATGGCCTCGATGGTGCCGGTGATGGCACCGCTCACGGTCATCAGCGTGGCGGTGCGGCCCCGGTAGATGGTGCTGGCGTCCACCTTCAGCGTACCGGCGAGGTCCGCATTGCCCTTCACATTGATGGCGCTGGCGCGCCCGCCCTGGAAGTCTGCCACCGTTTCGGTGGTGCCGGCGCCGGTCTGGCTGAAATTGCCCCGAATGGTGAGCTGCCGGGTCTCGTCCGTGCCATCGCCGATGACGAGGCGGCCGCGATTGTTGACGTTGGCGGCGTAGCGCCCGGCATCGACCAGCAGGCCGCGCCGCAGGTTCCGGACCGTGACCGTTTCCGCGCCATCGACCCGCTGCCCGCGGACGCTGCCGCGCAATGTGCCGGCGTTGCGAATGATCAGGCCGGGCGCCGTGGCAAGGCTGGCCGCATTGGCCGCCGGAGCGGTGGACTGCGCAAGGTTCGACGAATAGCCCACCGCATAGCCGCCGGAACCGGGGGTGATGCTGACCCCGCTTTGCACGAGGAGCTGGTTGACGCTGCCGCCCGCTGCGTACACCGCATAGCCGTCGCTGCCGCTGCCGCCGGTGATGTCGGCATTGACGGCGATGGTGATGTCGCCGGCACCGCTCGGCGCATCGCTCTGCGCCAGAATGCCGATGGCACCTGCGCCGGTTGCGCTGACTGTGCTGTTGGTGGTGACGGTCACCGTGCCCGCCGTGCCGGAACCGCCGGAATTGGCCCCGGCGAAGGTCCCGTCGGCATCGCCGCCAAAGCCGCCGCCGCCCCCGATGGACTGCGCCAGAATGCCGTAGGCGTAGTTGCCCGATGTCGTGATCGCCGCATCGGAGACCACCGTGACGGCCCCGCCATTGCCGGAAGCGCCGCCCGCGCGCGAGATGAGACTGAGCGGCCCGCTGCCCGCCGCGCCGGCAAGGCCTCCACCACCGCCGATGGACTGCGCGATGACCGCGTGAGCGCCGGTGCCGCGCGTGGACACACTCCCGGAGGTGAGCGTGACGGACACCGCGCCGCCGTCACCGCCACCCCCGCCCGAGCCGCCGAGGTTGACGCTTGCAAGATTGTCCGCGTTGCCAGCGCCGCCGATCCCGCCGCCACCCCCGATGGACTGGGCGACAATGCCGAACGCCCGCTCGCCATATGTGTTCATGTCGGTTCCGACCGAGATGGTGACCATGCCGCCCGCACCGCCGCTGCCGCCCGAACCACCGACCGAAAGGTCGATCGAATAGCTGTCATCGCCACCGTCCGCCGTATCCGACGTTCCGCTTCCCGCAATCCCCCCGCCGCCACCGATGGACTGCGCAACGACCGCGTGGGCGTCGTCGCCCTGCGTAGACGTGTTGATGTAGCCGGACAGGCTGACGCTGCCGCCATTGCCCGACGCACCGCCGGAGCCGCCATCGCTGCCGCCGACGCTGAGGGTGCCGCTGGCGGAGTCCGACCCGTCTCCGCCCTGGCCGCCGCCCCCGCCGATGGACTGGGCAAGCGTGCCGTGGGCCATATAACCCGCGGTGTCGATGAACGCGCCTGGGGCATTGTCGTTGTAGGTCACCGAAACGGCGCCCGCGTTGCCGCCCGACCCGCCCGAGCCGCCGACGCTGATGTCCACCTGCCCGGTTTCGCCCGTGGACGACGAGAGCGCTGTGCCCCCCGTCCCGCCGCCGCCGCCGATGGACTGCGCCACCACGCCGTCGGCCCAGCTGCCGCTGGTGGCGGTGCTGCCGCGATAGTTGACCGCAACCGCGCCGCCGGTCCCGCCCGTGCCGCCACTGCCACCGACGGAGGTGGTCAGCGTGACGTCGATATCGTCGTCGTCATCGTCCGAAATTCCGCTGCTGTCGTCGTCCGCCGTGTTGCTGGAGGACCCCACCGAGCCGGCAAGGCCACCACCCCCGCCGATGGACTGGGCCAGCACACCGTCGGCATCGAGTCCGGCGGTGACAATGGACGCGCCGTTCATGTCGACGGTGACCGCACCGCCTGCGCCGCCCTGGCCGCCGGTACCGCCGAGGCCGACCGTGACCGCGCCGGTGTAGCTGCCCTTTTCTTCGTCAGCATCGGTGTTGACCGTACCGCCGAGAGACAGTTCGCCGCCCTGAAGGGTGCCGCCACCACCGCCGATGGACTGGGCAACCACCGCGCGGGATCCGTCGCCGGTGGTGGTCAGCACCGCGTCTTCATACAGCGTCACGCTGGCCGCACCGCCATCTGCCCCCAGCTCGCTGGACAGGATGTTGGCCGCACCCACATCCATCGTCACGTTGAATTTGCCGGCCCCGCGCAGCTGGTTCGTCACGCTCGTCGGCGTCCCGCTGTTGCCGCCGCCACCACCGATGGACTGCACCACCACCGCGTTGGCGTAGGCCCCCTTTGTGGCAATGGTCGTGGGGCTTGCCGCCGTTCCGCTGCTGGACCCCACAGTGGCTGACGCCGCGCCACCCGCGCCGCCATCACCGCCCGAGCCGCCCATCGCCGCATTGATGGTGAGCGTGTAGGTGTCGGTGGAATCGGGAAAGGTGGTGGTGGCCGTGGACGCATCGCCGCCAGACCCGCCGCCCCCGCCGATGGACTGCACCAGAACGCCGTGCGAGCCCGCGCCATTGGTGGTGACGGTGGAGCCGTCCGCCACCGTTGCGGATGCCGCCGCGCCGTTGCCGCCGTCGCCGCCCGCGCCGCCCAGCGCGAACTGGGCGTTGAGCGACAGCGTGACGTCGGGGTCTTCGGGGTCCACCGGCACGCCGGTGGTGATGGCGGACGCGGTGGCCGCACCGCCTGTGCCGCCGCCGCCGCCGATGGACTGGATGAGCACGCCGATGGCGTCGTTGGTGCCCGCCGCGCTGGTTGCGGTGCTGATTGTCGCGTCGGTGAGGGCTGCCGATGCCGTTCCGCCGTTGCCGCCGCCGTCGGCAAAGCCGCCGACCGCAAACCCGAGCGAAACCACGCCCGCCGATGAAGACGACGCGTTGCCGCCCGAACCGCCGCCGCCCCCCACCGACTGGACCTTGACGCCGCCCGCCTGCGTCCCTGCCGTCGTGATGGAGCCGCCGTCCAGCGCGACCGCCACATTCCCGCCGTTGCCGGCATCGCCGCCATCACCGCCGATCCCGATCTGAACCAGCGTGACGAGCGCCTTGGTGGACGCATCCCCGCCCGTACCGCCGCCCCCGCCGACCGACTGCGCGTAGATCCCCGTCGCCGCCTGCCCTGCCGTGCTGACGGCGAACGGCACGGTGTTTTTCACCGTCACCGCCCCGCCATTGCCGCCCCCGCCGGCCTGGCCGCCCACCGCTGCGGTGACCGTGCCGAGAATGCTCGCCGAAAACGCATCGCCGCCATTGCCGCCGCCGCCACCGATGGAATGGGCCAGCACCCCGTAGCCGTAGTTGCCAGCCGTGGTGATTGTGCCCACGTCCGCGATGGTGACGGCGCCGCCAGCGCCGCCGCCGCCGCCCTTGGTGCCCAGGGTGTAGATGCCCGAGGACTGGTCCGAACCGTCGCCGCCGGAGGCACTGCCGCCGCCCCCGCCGATGGACTGGGCGTGGAGGCCGATGGCCGCGTTGCCTGCCGTGACGATCGACCCGGTGTTGGTGGCCGTCAGCGTGCCCGGCGCCTGGGTGGAAGCCGAACCGCCGGTGCCGCCGATGCTGACTGCGCCGCTGGAAACCCCTGCCGCCCCGCCAGCGCCCACAATGGACTGTGCCAGAATGCCGGACGCGCCATAGCCAAGCGTGCTGATCGCCCCGCTGTTGGTGACCGAGACCGTGCCGCTGGTGCCGCTCGACCCGCCATTGCCGCCAAGCGCCACGAGCGCCGCCGACGAAACGCCGCCGCTGCCGCCCCCGCCACCGATGGACTGGGCGAGGATCCCGTTGGCCTGAGTGCCTTTGGTGGCAATGGGCGCGGCGTTGACGACGGTCACGTCGGCGCCATTGCCGCCCTTGCCGCCGGCACCGCCCTCGCCGCCGAAAAGCCCCTGAAAGTCGCCGCCGTCCCCGCCGCCGCCACCGATGGACTGCGCCAGAATGCCGTGCGCGAAATTGAGGCCCGAACCGGCATCGTTGGTGCCGTCGGTGCTGATGTTGCCGCTGTTCATGCGGACGGTGACCGCGCCGCCGTTGCCGCCGCCCCCGGCCGAACCGGGGCTGCCGAACACCGCGTTGCCGTCCGACCCTTCGCCACCGAAATAACCGATCGACTGGGCGGCAATCCCGCGCCCCGAATCGCTGCCCGCCGAAGAGGCTTCCGCCACGATCGACTGGTCGGACTGAAGATCCACGGTGACGGCGACGGTGCCGCCATTGCCGCCCACGCCGCCGGTAGAGCTGTTGGCATTGTCGAGACCGTCGCCGCCGGTGCCCCCGCGGGTGTAGGCCCAGATCCCGTCGACGCCGGTACCGCTGCCGAGAATCGCCTCGCCGCCGATCCCCAGCGGTTCGGATGTCACCGTCACGGTGGCTGCACCGCCCGCACCGCCGCTGCCGCCCGTGGTGCCGGACTGGCCGACCCCGCCTTCGCCGCCGATGGACATCGCGACCACGGCAGCGCTCTGATTGTCGGAGACGGCCGTGCCGGACTGGACCACCGCCGCCGACGCATTCAGCGTGACTGATGCCGCACCGCCTGCGCCGCCGTTGCCGCCGTCGGTGAAATCCTTGTCGACGCCCACATTATAGGACCAGCCGCCATTGCCGCCCTGGCTCCTGGCGTAGACGCCGCGCATTTCACCAGCGGTGCTCTGGCCGTAGACGAAGACGTTGTCGTTCTCTTCCATGGTGACGGCCACGGTGCCGCCCTGCCCGCCGGTGCTGGCACCGCCCCCGCCCTGGGTTTCATTCGCAGCGCTGTTGAAATCGTCCGGACCGCTGCCGCCGAAGGAGAACGCTGCCAGACCGAACACGGAACCGGCAACAACCGGGTAGTCTGACGAGCCGACGTATTGCGGGCCCGCGCCGTTGACGGTGACATTGCCGCCAGCACCGCCCGCGCCGCCGTAGGGCGTGAAGGTCGCGCCTTCGTTGCCGCGGCCGCCCTGGCCGCCGCTGCTTTGCAGGAAGGTGGCGGAGATGACGCCTGGACCGGACGTGCCGGTCAAGCTCGTGCTGACCGAACTTCCCTGCGAATTGCCGGTGTAGGTGATATCGCCGCCAGCGCCTCCGGCGCCACCGTTGCTTTTGTCGTTGGTGTTGTTATCGTTGCCGTTTCCGCCGGTGGACGTGACAAGCCGGGCCTGAATGTTACCGATGGTCGAGAAATATTCGGTGATGTCCAGGATCGCGCTGTTGGCACCGGCATTGATGTTGAGGTTGCCACCAGCACCGCCGGCAGACGGACCGCCGGTGGACCCGGCCCCGCCGGCCGACTCGATGGCCGTGGCATAGGGATAGGCGGCACCGCTGGACAATGGCAGTTGGACCACAACGGGAGAATCGTAAACGAAGCTGCCGCCCCCGCCAGTCCCCCCGTCGGTGCTGCCCGAACCGGCCGAGCCGGTGCTGGAATAAACGAACGGGACGGCAGAATAAGAACCCTGTTCCGACGAACCGTCCGAGAATGTGCAGGTGCCATTAACGCTTGTGCATCCGGCCGTCTGGGCCACTACCGGGCTTGCCAGCAACAGCCCGCCCGAGGTGAGCGCGGTCGTGAGCATCAGGAGCCGCCGAGAATTTGGGCCAGGCATTTCAGCTCACTTTCTACACCACAGGACGGCGGCAGCTTCCCCTCGACATCTTTTGACCGCAAGGCGTTATCAGCACGAAGACTTGGACGAAATCCGGCTGTTGCAGCCCCGCCACATTGCGACACTCTGGACCGGCGCCCGCCCCAAGCGCGTCAGGCGCCGGCCGCCCGCGGCAGTTTGAGCACCGCCAGAACCGCAATCAGGAACGCAGCCCCGGAGCCGGCGGTGCGGATCTGGTTCCACACCTGCCAGGGGGCCGAAAAATCCTGCCAGATCGCGCGGGCAGCATCCGGATCATCCGGAATGACGACAAGCGCCAGCGCCTCGTTCATCGGCACGTTGACGGCCATCGTGAGCCCGGCACCGAGAACGAGGGAAACCGCGGCGCTCAGTGCAAACAGGCCGGCGCTCTGCCGCGCGCGGCGTGCCCACAGGAGGGCTGCCGTCACCGCGAGGTAGACGGGTGTGCCGAAGAAGACCGGCGCAAACACCGCGTTGCGGACCGAAGCATTCATCGCCTGCATTGCCGCGATGGCGACCCGCGGGTCGGCAGCATCCAGACCCCACATGGTTGAGCACACCCACGCATAGAAAAAGCCGAAGATCGCCGCACTGGACAGCAGCGAAACGAAAATCATGACCAGGCTTGCAAGACGCATTGTCACCTCCCCTCATAAGCGTACATATCGGTACGCCTTGCCACATCCGTACCATTGTGTACGGATTGCTGCAACACCATGTCGGACAGCACCATGCGGGACGAAAACAGGAAGCCGCGGCACGAGGCGATCGTGCGGGCGGCCTACGCGCTTCTGGCTGAAAAGGGCTATTCCGGCGCGTCGATGTTGAGCATCGCGCGGGCGGCGAAAGCGTCGAACGAAACGCTGTATCGCTGGTACGGCGACAAGCGCGGCCTGTTCGAGGCGATGGTGCGGGACAATGCCGCCGAGATCAAAACCGTGCTGGAGGCCGCCGCGACGGCGGACGATCCCGCCGAAGCGCTCCGGCAGTTTGCACCGGTCTTTCTCACGATGATTCTCGGCGAGCGGGCGATCCTGCTCAACCGGGCCGCGGCGTCCGATCCCACGGGGGAGCTTGGCGCGGCCATTTCGGCAGGGGGCCGCAACGAGATCCAGCCCCTTATCGAAACGCTGGTGGCGCGGCTGCGCGCGCCCGGTGATCCTCCGGCGGCGGACATGACGGGGTGGCTCATCGGCCTTCTGGTCGGCGACCTTCAGATCCGGCGTGTGATCGGCGTGATGCCCCCGCTGTCATCGGCCGCGGTGGCGGCGCGTTGCGACACCGCAATCGAAACCTTCATGACCCTTCTGCGCGTCAGCCCGAAGTGAGCGCGCGGGTGGCGCGGGCGATGACGCCTTCTTCGTCGGTCGGCAGCACCAGCACATCCACGCGCGACGAAGCTGCGCTGATGCGCGCCGCATTGGCGGCGTTGGCGTCCTTGTTCAGCGCAACGCCCAGCCAGCCGAGCCGGGCGCAGATCGCATCACGCACCAGCGCAGAATTTTCGCCGATGCCGGCCGTGAAGACGATGGCGTCCAGCCCCTCCATGGCGGCGGCGAGCGATGCCATCTCGCAAGCGGCGCGATAGGCAAAAAGCGCAAGCGCCTCCTGCGCCTCGGGGGCAGTGCTTGCCTCCAGCACGCGCACATCGTTGGTGAGGCCGGACACGCCGAACAAACCCGATTCCTCGTAAAGAAGATGCGCCACCTCTGCCGCTGTCATCCCGTGCCCTTCCATCAGATGAAGGAGGACGCCGGGGTCGATGGCACCGCAGCGGCGACCCATCATCAGCCCGTCGAGCGCGGTGAACCCCATGGAGGTGGCAACGCTTTGGCGCGCCCGCATGGCGCAGACGCTCGCCCCGTTGCCAAGGTGTGCCACGAGCACGCGCCCCTCGGCGCGGCCGCCCAGATGAACCGGCAGCGCGCTGGCCACATATTCGTAGGAGAGGCCGTGAAAGCCGTAGCGGATGATCCCCGCGTCTGTCAGCGCACGGGGCAGGGCAAACAGCTGGGCCAGGCGATCCTGCGTGCGGTGGAAGCTGGTGTCGAAACAGGCAACCTGCGGCAGGCCGGGCATGAAGGCGGACACCGCGCGAATGGCCGCCAGATTGTGCGGCTGATGGAGCGGCGCCAGCGGCACCAGCGCGTCAAGTTCTGCAAGCAGCGCATCACTTACCATCTGCGGACCCGCAAGGTCCCGCCCGCCATGGACCACCCGGTGCCCTGCCGCCACAATGCGGGTGCCGCGCTGATAGCCGGCCAGCCACGTCAGCAGCGACGGGATGAGGGCATCATGTCCCGCCGCCGGGTCCTGCGCCGGAATCTCGTCCGCCGGCACCACGTTTCCGGCTTCGTCGCGCGCGGACAGAACCGGGCCAGCGCCAATGCCGATGCCGGCGATCTTGCCGCGCAGGAGCGGGCGGGCGGCGGGGTCGCCATAAAGCGCAAACTTGATGCTCGACGAACCGACATTGAGGACGAGGACCGTATCGCTCATAGCTGGCGCGCAGGCGTGCGGCTGATGAAGAGCTGTGCCAGCGCACAGGACGCCAGCCGCGCGGCCCGGCTGTCGGCGCGGCTGGTGAGGATGATCGGCACCCGCGCGCCAAGGACGATCCCCGCCGCATCCGCCCCGGCAAGGTAGATGAGCTGCTTGGCCATCATGTTGCCCGCCTCAAGATCCGGCGCGACCAGAATGTCGGCATCGCCCGCAACCTGTGAGCGGATGCCCTTCGCCGCCGCCGCCACCGGCGAGATGGCATTGTCGAACGCCAGCGGCCCGTCCAGCAAGCCGCCGGTAATCTGCCCCCGGTCGGCCATCTTGCAGAGCGACGCGGCCTCCAGCGTGGAGGTGATCCGCGGGTTGACCGTCTCCACCGCCGACAGGATGGCGACCTTCGGCAATTCGATGCCGAGGGCGTGGGCAAGGTCGATGGCATTCTGCACGATGTCCCGCTTCACCCCGAGGTCCGGATAGATGTTGATCGCTGCATCGGTGATGAGGAGCGGCTTGGGATAGGTCGGAACGTCCAGTGCGTAGATGTGGCTCATCCGCCGTTCGGTCCTGAGCCCGCCGCTGCGCTCCACCACCGCGTCCATCAGTTCATCGGTGTGGAGCGAGCCTTTCATGATCGCTTCCACCGTGCCGGCGCGCGCCAGCGCTACTGCCGAGGCAGCCGCCGCATGGCTGTGCGGCGTATCGACGATCTCGATCCCGTCGAGGCTCAGCCCCGCGGCGGCCGCAGCCGCTTCGATCCTGGCGCGCGGACCGACCAGAACCGGCACGATCATCCCGCCCCGCGCCGCTTCCAAGGCGCCGGTGATGGAGAGGGCGTCGCAAGGATGCACGACGGCTGTGCGGACAGGGTCGAGTGCCTCGGTCGCAGCAATCAGCTTGGCATACTGGGCGCCCTGCACGTGCAGGTGCACCGCCGGCAGCACCGCGCGCGGCCGGCGCACTTTTTCGCGCGGGGCAATCACCTCCGCCACGCCTTCGATCACCGTCGCGCCCGTCTGGTTGCGGCATGTACAGTCGAGAAGGAGGCGCCCGTTGGGCCGCTTTTCGGTGACCGTCACGCTGACCACCACCGTATCGCCGATCCCCACGGGCGCCGAAAAACGCAGCGTCTGATTGAGGAAGATGGTGCCAGGGCCCGGCAGCTCGGTGCCAAGGACGGCAGAGATCAGCGCGCCGCCCCACATCCCGTGTGCAATCACGCCGTGGAACATGTCGGTTCTGGCGTATTCGGCATCGACATGGGCGGGGTTCACGTCGCCCGACATGACGGCGAACAGCTCGATGTCTTCCGGCTTCAGCGTGCGGGTCAGCGCGGCGGTATCGCCGACTTCGATCTCGCCATAGGTCCGGTTCTCGATATATTGCATGGGTGCCCCGTCATCGCCTCGTTCACGCGCGGACATGAAAGCCTCCGTCAACATGGACGGTCACGCCGGAAACACGGCGTGCCCCGTCGCTGGCCAGCATCCTCGCCACTGCGCCCTTAGCGGGTCAGCCCGGTCTCGTCGAACTCGTTTGCGGGCGGAGCGTAAGGACGTTGCCGCAGTACAGCATTGACCTTGATCACGCCGGCCACAGCCGCGGCACAACCGGGGCCGGACGTTGTGTCGGCCTCCGGAATGCATACGGACAAACGCGGCCCGGCGCGGAAACAAGCCTGCCGGCGCGCAACGCGGCCGGTGCGCGATTTGTGATACGGAGATCCATGGACACTGCACACACCGTTTCGCCCGGCGCACTCGGCCGCTCGCTGCCAAACGTGCGATGGGATCGCCTCATCCGGGGCCGCGGCCGTTTCGTCGCCAACACCCGCTCGGTCGACATGCTCCACGCCGTGTTCGTGCGCTCCCCCGAGGCACACGGCGAGATCGAAGGCATCGACACCGCAGCGGCGCTCGCGGCGCCCGGCGTGGTGGCGGTGTTCACCGCGCAGGATCTTTCCAGCCTCTGCCAGCCCTGGCAGGCAATCCACGGTGCCTTTCCGGACGCGCGGGTGCCTGCCGAAGGCCCGCTGGCCGACGGCACCGTGCGCTACGTGGGCGAGCCCGTCGTGCTGGTGGTCGCCGAAACGGCGGATGCCGCGCGCGATGCTGCGGAGCTGGTTGGCCTGTCGATCCGGTCTCTCGACCCGGTGGTGAGCGCGCGCGCGGCGCTTGAGGGCACGGCCCCCGCCCTCCACGCGAACCTTGGAGGCGGCGGCCCCGCCAACCTTCACGCCCGGCTCGGCCGCGACTGCGCGGAAGCGGCCGGGGCGACCTGCCTCACCGTCAGCCTCTCTCTCGCCCGTGTCGCCCCGCAGCCGATGGAAACCCGCGGCCTCGTTGCCGACTACGACGCGGCCGACGGCACGCTGACCGTCCGCCAGTCCCACCAGCATCCGCACCAGATGCAGGACGTCTACGCCCGGCTCCTCAACATTCCCGAGCACAAGGTGCGGGTGATCTGCGACGATGTCGGCGGTGCCTTCGGCCTCAAGCAGCAACTCCACAAGGACGAGATGGCAACCGTCTGCGCAGCGGTCCGGCTTGGCCGCACGGTGCGCTTCGTCGCCACCCGCAGCGAAAGCCTCCTCAGCGACGGGCAGGCGCGAGACCACCAGCTGACCGGCCAGATCTCCATGGATGGCAGCGGAAAGATCACCGGTCTCAAGCTGGAGGATCTTTGCGGTGTCGGCGCCTTTTCCCTTTATCCGCGCACCAGCTTTGGCGAAGCGGGGTTGGCGCAGCGCATCTTCGGCGCGCCCTACGCGGTGCCGTCTGTGGCGGTGGAGGCAACGCTTGCCTTCCAGAACCGCCCGCCGCTCGGCCACTACCGCGGCGTCGGCCATCCGGTCGCCTGCCTCATCACCGAAGCCCTGATGGACAAGGCCGCCCGGTCACGCGGAGAGGACCCCATCGCGTTTCGTCTGCGCCACCTTCATGACCTGTCCGCCGGCCCCGTGACCACGCCGGGCGGCATTCAGATCGAACGCTACCGCATGGCCGAATGTCTGGATGCGCTGGCAGCAAGCCTTGCCGACCGGCCCGGGACGGACGATGGCCGCCTGCGCGGTGTCGGTGTTGCGTGCCTGCTGGAGCTGACCGCCAACGGCCCGCGCTATTACGGCGACGGCGGTGTCCACGTGGCCTGCACCGAAACCGCTGTGCTGCGGATGGAGCCTTCCGGCGTGGTGCGGCTGGCCACCGGCCATACCGACCAGGGCCAGGGCGCCGACCAGATGCTGGCGCAGGTGGTTGCCGATACGCTCGCCATTGAACCGGCGGACGTTGCCGTCACCTCCGGCGACAGCGCCAACTCCCCCTATGGCGGCGGCGCATTCGGCTCGCGCGGCACCGCCGTGGGCGGCCAGGCCGCGCGCGATGCCGCCGTCCGCATGGCCGAACGGCTTCTGGCCACCGCCGCCCTCCTCCACCAGTGCGATGCGCCCGAGCTTTCGCTGTCGGGCGGACACGTTGTCGACGGCGGTGGCGCGCCGCTGATGTCGATCCGGGAGCTGGCGAACCTCTGCCACTTCAAGCCGCATCTTCTGCCGCGCGCGCACGAGGCGGGGCTCACCGTGGTCGGCCGTCATGTTCCCGCGCCCGATGCCATGAACGCCGCGGCCGCCTTTGCCGCCTGCGTCGCCATCGACCGGGATACCGGCACTGTGGAAGTGGAACGGCTTCTCGTCGCCCACGACGCGGGCACCATCGTCAACCCGGCGAGTGTCGACGCGCAGATGCTGGGCGGTGCAACACAGGGGCTCGGACAGGTGCTGTGCGAAGCGATCCGGATGGACGATTCGGGCCAACCCCTCACCGGTTCGTTCATGGACTATGCAATGCCGCGCGCCGACATGGTGCCGCCGATGGAGTGCATCCACCTGCCGCCCGCGCCGGGCGATGCGTTCGCGCCGCATGGCGTTGGCGAGGCGGGCACATCCGGCGCACCGGCGGCAATTCTGGGCGCCATCAACAATGCCCTGGCCACCATCGGCGCCGAAGTGACGGAGCTGCCGGCAACGCCGTTGGTGTTGTGGAACGCCATTCAGGCCGCCGCGCGCAAGCCGGCGGTCTGAGGTCAACGGTCGCCCTTTGTCCCGGCCCCGCCGAACACCCCGCGCAGCTCGAACGGCATGCCGCCGGAGCCGCGCAGCCGGGCATAGCTCAACCACACGACGGCGATGCAGATCAGGTAGGGCGTGGTCGCCAGAAGGTAGGACGAAACCTCCACGCCGCGGGCCTGAAGCCGCAGCACCATCGCCTCGCTGCCGCCAAACAGAAGCGCGACGGGCAGTGCCAGCCAGGGGTTCCAGCGCGCGGCGATGACCAGCGCCACCGCCACCAGCCCGCGGCCCTTGGTGATGTCCTGCGCCCAGGTCTGCGTATAGTCCACGCTGAGGACCGCGCCGCCGACACCGGCCAGAAATCCGCCGACCAGAATGGCCGCAAACTGGATCCGGGCCGGCCGCAAACCAAGCGCGCGCGCTGCTGCGAACGACTCGCCCACAGCGCGCCACCGCAGCCCGGCGCGCGTGCGGTAGAGCCAGAACCCCGCCGCCGGCACCAGAAGAACGGCAATGACCGTTGCAACGGTCAGCTGCGACAGGAGCTGGTCGACAAAGGGCAGACCGGTGTCCGCATGGGCGAAGAGCGGGCCGAAGCCAACAACCTCGGCCCCCACGAAGGCGCGGCCGAAATAGGCGCTGAGGCCAAGCCCCAGCATCCAAACGGCAATGCCGCTGCCGATCTGGTTGGCGCTGGCGCCCAGCACCAGCGCGGCATGGACCAGCGAGAGGCAAAGCCCCGTCGCCCCGCCGATGATGAGCGCCAGCGCCGGGTCGCCGAACACGCTTGCCGCGGCAAATCCGGCGCAGGCGCCGACCAGCATCTGCCCCTCCACCCCGAGGTTGATGATCGCCGTGCGCTGGACGATGGTTTCGCCCACCAGCGCAAACAACAGCGGCGTTGCAGCCCGCAACGAGGCTGCGGCCCATGCGCCGGCAAATTCTGCACCTTCCATCTCAGGCCGCCTTCTTCAGTTTGCCGGCAAGGCCTGCCGCCGCCAGCATTGCCGCAAACAGGATGCCGAGCAGGACGGTGACACTGGATGCCGGCACCTTGGCGAAAAGCTGAAGCGTGTCCCCGGCCGCAATCAGCCCGCCGATCAGCACCGACAGCGGAATGGCGAGCAGGAAATTGTGGCCCGACAGCCAGGCGACCAGAAAGCCGGAAAGGCCGTAGCCCAGCGACAGCCCCGGCTGCAGCCGCCCCTGGATGGCCGACGCTTCGATGATCCCCGCAAGGCCGGCAAGCGCTCCGCCGATTGCCATGGTGACGAGGACCATGCGCGAAAAGCTGAGACCCATCATCCGCCCGACGCGCTCGTTTTCACGCAGCACCAGAAGGCGCGTTGCCACCCGTCCGCGCCCGAACACCGCAAACAGCGTCAGCGCCAGGAGGACGCCGAGCACGAGGCCCCAGTGCGCCCGCGTGCCGAAGAGGCCGGGCACCGTTGCCCCTTGCGGGAACGCGATGGTGGCCGGCCAGCCGAGATTGGCCGGGTCTTTCCACGGCCCGTAGACCGCAAAATTGACGAGAAGCACCCCCACATAATTGAGGAGCAGCGTGGTGATGGTCTCGTTGACGGCAAAGCGCGCCCGCAGGAGCGCCGGCACGGCCGCAAAGAGCGCGCCGCCCACCGCGCCGCCGGCGAGCATCAGCGGCAGGAGAACCACGCCCGGCGCACCCGGCACCGCCAGAACGATGCCGGTGCCGAACAGGGCGCCCACGTAAAGCTGACCGTCCGCCCCCACCGAGATGAGGCCGAGCCGGGCCGGCAGGATGATCGCAAGCGCGCAGAACAGGATGGGCGCCGCCTTCACCAGACTTTCGGACAGGGAGTACGCGTCGCCGAAGGCGTAGCGCGCGAGGTTGGCGAGCGTGGCAAGGGGCGGCTCGCCAATGGCGGCAATGAAGAGGCTTGCCGCGGCGAGGAACAGGCTTGCTGCAATGGCAGGGGTGAGAAGCCAGCGCATCAGGCCGCCTCCGCCCGGCCACCACCGGCCATGAAAAGGCCGATTTCGGCAGCGGTGGTGTCTGCCGGACGGCGCTCCGCCACAACACGGCCCTGGTGCATCACCACAATCCTGTCTGCAATATCGAGAAGCTGGGTGATTTCCTCACCGATCCACAAGACGGCGGCGCCCGCTTCGGCGTGGGCGACGAGGCGCCCCAGCAGCGCCTCCGTGGCGCTGATATCGAGCCCCATGGTGGGGTAGCAGACCACGATGGCGCGCGGTTCTGCGCCCAGCTCCCGCGCCGCGACGAGTTTTTGCAGGTTGCCGCCCGACAGTGTGGCCGCACGCCGGTGCGGCTCCGGCGGCCGCACGTCGAAGGCTTCGAGCGTTGCGCGCGTCTGATCCGGCTCCAGCCGGGTGGCACGTTGCGCCAGGCCGCGCAGCGCCAGATTTTGTGCCAGCGTGAGCGAACCGACCACGCCGTTGCGGATGGGCTCTTCGGGAATGTAGGCGACTGGCGAGGCGAAGGCATCGCGCTCATGCCGCCGCGCCACCTTGACGCCGTCAAGAAGAACCTCGCCGCTGACGGGCGCGACCAGCCCCGCCACCGTTTCGGCGAGCGCCCACTGGCCGTTGCCGGCAACGCCCGCCACGCCCAGGATCTCACCCGCGCGCACCGAAAGTTCGATGTTGCGCGCGGCCGGTGTCCCCTCGCAGCACAGGTCCTTCAGCACCAGCCGCGGCGGCCCTTGCGTCCGTGCCGTGCCGCGCGTGCTCCGCGTGACGGCGGCGCCGACCATGGCGTGCGCAAGCGCATCGTCGCTGCGGTTGCCGATGGGGGCGGCATCCACCAGCCGGCCCCGGCGCATCACCGCAACCTTGTCGGCACAGGCGCGCACGTCGGCCAGCTTGTGCGTGATCATCACCACCGCGCGCCCTTCGCCCGCCAATGTGCGCACAAGGCCGTAAAGACGGGCCGCCTCCTGCGGCGTCAGCACCGACGTCGGCTCGTCGAGGATCACAAGGCGCGCGTCGATGTTGAGCACCTTGGCAAGCTCCACAAGCTGGCGCTCGCCCACCGACAGGTCTCGCACCAGCGTTCGCCCCCCGATCTCCGGCGCAAGATGCGCAAGCCGTGCCATCACGTCCCGCGTCTCGGTGCGGCGGCGCACCGCGCGGGCACCGGGCCAGCCAAGGAGGAGGTTTTCCATCACGCTCATGGCCGGGATCAGCGTGAATTCCTGAAACACCATGCCAATGCCCGCCGCCATCGCGGCACGGGGCGAGGTGAGCGACACCGGCGCGCCATCAAGCTCGATGGTGCCGGCGTCCGCTGGGCTGTAGCCGTAGAGCACCTTCATCAAGGTGCTCTTGCCGGCGCCGTTCTCGCCCAGGAGCGCAACCACTTCGCCCCGGCCGATATCAAGGTCGACGGCCTCGTTGGCGATGAGGGTGCCGAAGCGTTTGGTGATGCCGCGCAGGCGTACCAGAGGCGCCGCGCTCATGGTTTCACCGCAAAGATCGCATCCACTTCGACGGCGGCGCACCGCGGCAGGCTCGCCACGCCGACCGCGGTGCGGCAATGCTCCCCGGCCTCGCCGAAAACGGCCACCATCAGGTCGGACGCGCCGTTGATGACGTGGGGCACACTGTCATATTGCGGCACGCAGTGGACGAAACCGCCGAGCCGCACGCAGTGGTCGACCTTGTCCAGATCGCCGAGCGCGTGCTGCAGCGCCGCAATGAGGTTGAGGCCGCACACGCGCGCCGCAGCCTGGCCGGCGGCAAGGTCATGGACTTGCCCCAGCGCGCCGGTGTGCGTCACCGACCCGTTCCATTCGCAAACCTGACCGGCGAGATAGATGATGTTTCCCGCCCGCCGGAATGGACGGAAGCGCGCGATCGGCTCCGGCACCACGGGCAGCGTGATGCCGAGTTCGGAAAGCCGCGCTGTGATACCGGGTGCCGTCATGCCCCCAGCCCCTCAACGATGGCATCGGCACGGGTGACAAAGCCGAACAGGAGCTTGATGTTGTAGAGCGCAGCTTCGGTGCAGCAGGCCGGTGACGTGGTGGCTGCGCCGTCCTCCACCAGGACCACGTCGTAGCCAAGGAAGCTGGCGTCCTCCAGAGTGGTCATCACGCACTGGTCGAGATTGACGCCGCCGATCAGGAGCGACTTGACGCCGAGATTGCGCAGGATCGCATCAAGGTCGGTGTCCCAGAAGCCGCTGAACCGGTGCTTGGTGACCTGAATGTCGCCGCCTTTGGCGTTGAGTTCGTCCACCACCTCCGCACCCCAGCTCCCCAGCGCCAGAATTTCGGAGCGGGTGCCGGGAATGGGCGAGGCAATGTCGCTGCCCTCGCCGTCCGGGTTGTGGGCAAAGCGCACCGACGGGGCGATGTTGAGGAGGTCCTTGCGGACCCCCCAGTTGACCCAGATCACCGGTATCGCCGCCGCCCGCGCCGCCGGTACGAGCCTTTGCAACGGCGCAATGGGCGCGCGGTTGGGCGTCACGTCGATGCCGCGGCTGTCCATGTAGCCGCCGGCGGTGCAGAAATCATTCTGCATGTCGACGATCACGAGTGCGGTCTTGTTGGCGTCGAGCACGATGTTGCGCGGCGCAGCGTCCAGTCTGAGCGGGCGGACCGGCAGCGCAGGGCGGGTCATGTCCACCTCAGAAGCGCTCACCTGCCAGGCCTGGGACGGTCCCGTCCCCATCATCCGGGCGGTCATCGGGTCAGCTCGCCGAGCCGATGACGCCCTCGACGAGGAAATCCATCGTCTCGATGGCTTCCATCGACATGGTGTCCCCCTCGGGCACGACCACGGTCCCGTCCTGCGCCACGATCGGACCGGCAAACACGGCCTTGTCGCCGGAGAGAATGTCAGCCTTGAGGCCCATCACCTCGTCCGCCGTGGCGGCAGGCACTGCCGGGCCGAACGGGTCGAGCACGGCGCTGCCGGTGCCAAGGTCGCCGCGCACGTGGCTGGGCGTCCACGTTCCGGCCCGGATCTGTTCGACCATCTCCACCATCATCGGTCCCCAGTTCCAGGAAACGCCGGTGAGCCATGCGTCGCCCGCACGGTCCGAAATGTCGACATCCTTGCCGATGACGTGGACGTCGCGCTTCAGCGCGGTCTGGGCGATGGTGATCGGCGAATCCACTTGTTCGGCGATCACGTCGATCCCCTCGTCGGCAAAGGCGTTGACCGCTTCGGCCTCCTTCTGGGGCTCCCACCAGCCGCCGGTCCAGATGACCGTGGTGGTGGCGTCCGGATTGACGCTTTGCGCCCCCAGCGTGAACGCATTGATGGAGCGGAGAAGCTGCGGGATCTGGAATGCGCCGACGAAACCGAGCTTGCCCGTCTTGCTGACCGAACCGGCGGTGACGCCGGCCAGATACATGCCCGCATCGCTGTCGGCCCAGTAGGTGCCCACGTTGTCCGACGTCTTCAGCCCTCCGGCATGGAGAAAGGCAACGTCCGGGAATTTTTCACCGAGCTTGATGGCATGGTCGAGGTAGCCGTAGCTGGTGGCGAAGATGATGTTGTGGCCGGTGTTGATGAGCCGCTCCATCACGCGCTCGACCTCCGCCGTTTCCGGTATCGCCTCGAACGCGGTGGTCTCCACGTCGGCGACGTTGGCCTCGACGAACTCGCGGCCGAGATCCATCGACATGTTGTAGCCGAAGTCCGCCGCCGGGCCGACGTAGATGAAGCCGATCTTGTCTGCGGCCTGAGCAACGCCGGTCAGCCCGGCAATGGACGATGCGACGAGCGCACCGAGGATGAGTCTGCGCATTCTTGAACCCTCCGCTGGCAAACGCAAAAAAGTAAGCGTTTGCTGAATTAGGAAGGCAAGCGGCATGCCAGACTGCTGCGCAGGGTCGGATGCGCCGTTGCTACGGGTCGGTTCGTTCGGGCGTCAGATAGGCCGCAACCATCCCCCGTGCGTCGGCGTGCTGCTGCCGGCGCCACGGCTCGCGGCTCAGATCTTCATCGAAGATGGCAGACAGGGTGTGGACGTTGGAGAGATGGAAGTAGGACAGCGCCACCATCATCACATAAAGGCGAAGCGGCTCGATGCTTTGCCGGACGGAGCCGCTCGCCTGCCCGCGCGTCACCAGCCGCCGGACCCGCTCGGCCACGGGCGACGACATCTGCGGGATCGCCTCCATGGTTTTCAGATGCCGTGCCTTGTTCAGGTTTTCAGCACTGAGGAGCCTGATCAGCGTCGGGTTGGCATCGAAATGG
Organism: Acuticoccus sp. MNP-M23; assembly: GCF_031195445.1. Taxonomy (NCBI): domain Bacteria; kingdom Pseudomonadati; phylum Pseudomonadota; class Alphaproteobacteria; order Hyphomicrobiales; family Amorphaceae; genus Acuticoccus; species Acuticoccus sp. MNP-M23. The sequence continues at coordinate 2,075,945 of NZ_CP133480.1, read as the reverse complement.
GCATGGATGAAGTCGAACAGGAGCAGCAATGCCTCGAACGGCTCCGCTCCCTCGACCTTCACATCCAGCTCGGCGGCGCGCAGTTGCCCCAGCGCATGCTCCAGCGTCTTTTCGTAGAGCCCGTCCTTGCTGCCGAAATAATGGTACAGCATCCGCACGTTGGTGTTCGACAGCGCACAGATCCGGTTGACGCGGGCCCCCGCGAACCCTTCGGCCGCGAACTCCTGCGACGCGACGGCAAGGAGAGTCGCTTTCACGTCGTCGGTGCCGCTGCGCCCATCGCGGGGTGGACGGCCAAGCCGCCGTCCGGGTGTTTTCGTCGCCGCCACGTCAGACGTCCCTTCTCACGCGCCTTGCTGGCGCGGGACCATCTCACCCAAACGCGCGGCTACAACAATGTCGGCAGCGCAGAAGATCGCAGCTAGGCCGCATCCGATGGCAGAAAACTCGGAGATCCGCGCCATAGTTTGCGGCCGGTCTTCTTCTCCCAGGCGCGTTCCAGATAGTTGAAGCGGCGCTCCAGCTCGGTCGAAATGAGATCCCTGTCGTTCTTTTCCAGCGCCGACAGTGTGCGAAAGAGCGTATCGATGGCGGCGGCGGGGTCATCCCGCGTTGCCATCCGGCGGACCGGCTCGATCTGCTGGCTGAGCACCTGCATGATCGTTTCCAGAAATTTGATGTGGGTTGCCTTGCCAAGGGCAGTGTTGAACTGCAGTGCCGCCCGAGACAGCGTCTCGATATCGTCATCCACGTCGCGGGATTTGCCGCGCATCCCCTCCAGCGGTGCGAGGATCGCCCGCATCTCCTCGATGTCCTGCGCGGTGGCGCGGGCGGCCGCAAGCTCCACAATCTGCGGCTCGATGGCGCGTCGCGTGATGAGGATCTCCACAAAGTCCGCCACTTCGGCCGGCGCGGGAAGGAAGAGCTGGATGTAGGTTTCAGGCGGGCGGCCGGTGACGAAGGTGCCGCCCGCAGCGCCCGGCCGCACCTCCAGGATGCCGTCGGCCTCCATCCGCTTCAGCGCCTCGCGCAGCGCAGAGCGGTTGATGCCCAGCTGCCGGGACAAGGTCACCTCGGACGGAAGACGTTCGCCGATATTGACGTGGCAGAAGAAAATCGCCTGGGCGATGGCGTCGACGGCAAGGTCCGCGCTGCGCTTGGTGGCAACGGGCCTGAACGCATGCTTGGTGGTCTGATCCTGACGGATACCCATATGGCTGCCTCACCACTCATCCGGAAAAAAGAGCATTGCCGCGAAGAGTCTGCAGGGCCCGCAACAACACACAGGCCTTCAAATTTCATAATTTCGGTTGCAAATTTATCTGATATTAGATTGCTCCGAACCCGATCACAAGCGGGCGCATGCCCGTCGAGCCTCACCCCGGCGGAAGACCGTCGAAGCTCTTTTCCGGGTTAAGGATACCGCGGGGATCGAGCGCGGCCTTGATCGCCTGCATGGTGGCAATCTGCGCCGGGGTGCGCGAATGCCCCATATAGGCGCGCTTGATGGCGCCGATGCCGTGCTCGGCCGAAACCGTACCGCCGAGATCCCGCACGATGCCGTAGACCAGCGCTTTCACCGCGCCGTCCGGCGGCTCGCCGCCATCCGCCGGGATGTGGACCACGAGGTGCAAGTTGTTGTCGCCGATATGGCCGTAGCTCATGGCAATCGCGCCCGGCCAGCGCGCCTCGATCTCGCCTTCGAGCCGGCCGATTGCGGCTGCAAGGGCGGATGCGGGCAGGCTGACATCGAACGGAATGATCGGGCCGATGACGCTTGCATATTCAGCCGGCGTCTCGCGGATCCGCCAGAATTCGTGCGCCTGGGCAAGGGAGCTGGCGAGCATCGCGTCGGCGATGGTCCCGTCCTCGAATGCCCCCTCCAGAAGCCGCTCCAAAGGGGCGCGGGGCGGGTTTGCCTCCGTCCCCGACGCTTCGAGGATGATGTAGGCGCCGTGGCGGCCGTCCAGCGGCGGTGTGATGGCGCAGCGCGCGGCCATGGTTTCGTAAAAGCTCGGCCACATCACTTCAAAGCTGGTCAGCATCGGGCCGAGGGTCGCCTTCGCCGCGCCCAGGAGACTTAGCGCCTCCGCCGTTCCGGCGCACCCGATGAGAGCGGTTTCGCGCAGGGGCTGTGCCGGATGCAGCTTCAAAACGCAGGCCGTGACCACGCCCAGAAGCCCCTCGGACCCGATGAAGAGCTGGCGCAGCTCCAGCCCGGCGTTGTTCTTGATGAGGGCATTCATGTCGTCGAGGATCGTGCCGTCGGCTAGCACCACCTCGAGGCCGAGCACCTGCTCGCGCGCCATGCCGTACCGCACCACATTGTGGCCGCCCGCGTTGGTGGCAATGACGCCGCCGAGCTGACAGGACCCGCGCGCGCCAATGTCGATGGCCAGCAGCAGCCCGGCTTCCGCGGCGGCAGTCTGCGCAACCTCCAGCACCACGCCGGCCTCCGCCACCATGGTGCCGCTCTCGGCATCGACGGAACGGATCCGGTTCATCCGCTCCAGCGAGAGGACGACGCCATCCGCGCGGGGATGTGCCGCGCCCGAAATGCCGGTCAGCCCGCCCTGCGGCACCACCTTGACGCCCTGCGCGGCGCAAAGGGCGAGCGCACTTGCCACCTCATCGCGGTTGCGCGGGCGGATCAGCGCCAGCGGCCGGGTTGGCGGGAGGCCGGCCCAGTCCTGGCAGTGGCGCTCGGGCACAGCTTCGCCAGGCGTCACGATTTCGGGTCCGAGGGCCCGGGTCAGGGCTTCCACAATGTCTGGCATCGTCATCCTTCCGTTCAGGCGCCGCACCGCTCGCAATCCCGCCGGCCTCGCGCGCCGAGGCCATCGCATTTTCGGTTGCGTTATATACCGTTTTCAGTTGCCCATGAAACACATTTTGCCTAATGTCATCCGACGCTGACCGGACAACCCAACTGCCAGGAGCCTGCACGTGAACGCAGAACCGTTTGATCTGACGGGCCAGACCGCTCTCGTCACGGGGGCAGCGCAAGGCCTTGGGCTGGCGATTGCACGGTCGCTGCTGGAGGCCGGCGCCAGCGTGATGCTGTGCGATGTGGCCGAGGCGGTTATCGCCACCGCGCAAGAGCTGGACGACGGGCAGGGCCGTGCCATCGGCCAACAGTTCGACGTGCGCGACGAGCCGGCCTGGGATGCCGCGCTCGACCGGATGGAAGCGACCTTCGGCAAGCCCGTCGACATTCTGGTCAACAACGCCGCCCGAACCATCGCAACCTCCGTGTGGGACATGGACATTGCCGAGTGGGATGAGGTGATGGGCGTCAACCTCACAGGCTATTTCATCGGCTGCCGCGCGGCCGGCCGGCGGATGCGCGCCCGCAAATCGGGCAGGATCATCAACCTGTCCTCGCTGGCCGGACAGCGGGGCGGGCTTGTGGGCGGCGCGCACTACTCCGCCTCCAAAGGCGGCATCCTGGCGCTGACCAAGTGCTTTGCGCTGGAGCTGGCTGCCGATGGGGTGAGCGTCAACGCCATAGCGCCGGCCGCCATCGAGGGGCCGATGAGCCGCTCCCTGCCGCAGGACAAGGTGCAGGCGCTGGCGGGCCAGATCCCGGTCAAGCGGCTGGGCAGCGATGCCGAGGTCGGCGCCGCCGCGGTGTACCTTGCATCTCCCGCCGCAGCCTTCGTCACCGGTGCAACGCTCGACATCAACGGCGGCCTTCTGATGCGCTGACGCGCATTGCCGCAAACACAACAGGACGGATGAGACCATGGCCGTGGAATTCCAGGCGCCCCGGATGGGCGAACCCCTTCGCGTGATCTTTCTCGGCGCATCGACCAGCGGCTGGTTCGACGCGACCGGCGAAGCGCGGCGCAACGAGATCCTGCCGCGGATGAAGGCGCTGTTTGCCGAGTGGGAAGAGATGGGCGCCAAGTGCCTTGCGACCGTTGACGACGACCTCTTCATGGTCGGTCAGCCGGGCTCACCGGACTTCACCTGGTATCTCATCATGGACGTGCCGTCGGCAGAGACTGTTGCGGCGATGATAAATCTGGTGCGCAAGGACCGCGACGGGATGCGGCTCGACCAGGTGATGCGCCTTGAAGCAAAGCTCGGCCGCCCGTTCTTCCTGCTCGAGCCCTGAACCCGCATCAGCCATAGGCAAGCGGGCGAAGGCAGTGTTCCAGCGCCGCGATGATTGCCGCCGCAACCGGGTGCAGCGGCGGATCCGGCGTAAAATCCGTCACGGTTCGCACCGTGCTGACGGCGGAGCAGAATTCAGCCGTGATCCTGTGCGGGCCACCCGCCTTCGAGCATACCAGCTCGATTGTGGTAGATCCGATGCCAGGACCAGCCAGCGCCGCCGCGCAGGCGGTGTTCAGATAATCGGGGAAGCGGGCGGCAGCCTCTGCCAGCGGACCGCTGAACAGCGTGCCCGGCGCTGATGCAAGCCCCGGCGCCTCCTGCCGCACGTGCAGCGTGCCCGGCATATTGCGCGGAACCAGCGTCACCCCGGCCGCCCAGCCGGTGAAGAGCCGCAGGCGGTGGCCGTGCTCCGCCGCACACTCCTGCAAAGCATCACCAAGCGCACTGTCGGCCAGCGCCACGGCGCCCACACTCCACACCTCGCCCTCGGCCAGAAGCTGCGCGCCATAATTGCGCAGCGCGTCCGGCCCGGCGGCCTCAATAGTGAGGGCCGCAGGCCGCCAGCCATCGCTGTCGCGGGTGATGATGTCCTGCAGGCGGTATGCGCCGGAGGCTGAAATCCATCCGGCGACGGCGCTGCCGATCCGGCCGCGCCCGACCACGTTGACGCTGAGCACTCTGGTCATCTCCGCAAGAGGCGGACGACCGGGCGCGCTGTGGCCCAGCCGTCCGATCGCAGGGTGCCGCTCAGTTCTTGCCGGCGGCGAACGCGTTCACGTCTTCCGCCGTGAAGTAGCGCGTCTCTTCGATGCCATCTTCCGAGAACTTCCACTCCACGCCGGGGGCGGCAACGTCGCCGTTCTTGTCGAAGACCACTGCGCCAGTGCCACCCTGGAACGAGACGGACTTGCCTTCGCCAAGGAGTTCCAGCGCTTTCTTGAAGCCCTCGACATCGCCGCCGACCTTCTCGCCGGCGGGATCGGTCACCATCGGCACCTTGGCCGCAATCTCGGCGCCCGTCGCATCAGACCCTGCCGCGTGATAGGCGAGGAGCGCGACCGCTGCCGCGTCAAACGCATTGGCAAGGCCGGGACCGCTGGGGTCGGAGCCGAATTTCTCGCGGTAGGCATCCACAAAGGCCGTGGCGGAGTCGACCCGCGGCGAGGCGGTGTCGGACCCCACGAAATCGCCGAGATAGGTCATGCCGACCGCTTCGCGGAATTCGTCGGACTTGAGCGCGTTGGCGCCCACCATCTTGGTCGTGCCGCCAAGCGAAATCCATTCCCGCGCAACCGAAATGCCTTCGCGCGGGTAGAGCGCCAGGTAGATCGCATCGGGCTGGGTGGCGAGCGCCTGTGTCACCTCGGCGCGGTAGCTGGGCTGACCGTCGGTGATGGCGATGGAATCCATCACCTCGATGCCCGCAGCATCGAACATTTCGGCTGTGAGGCGCGCCAGATCCTGCCCCCAGTCGTCGTTCTTGTAGAACATGGTGATCTTCTTGTAGCCCTCGTCACCGGCGATCATCGCAGCCAGCGCAGCCTGCACCTGCGAGGTGGCAAAGGTGCGGAACCACAGCCCCTTGGTGCCGCCTTCGGCCGCAAGCTCGGTGAGGCGGGTGGATGACGAACAGCAGGAGATATCCATCACGCCCGCCGGCACGGTGACCGACGTGAGGATCGGCAGCGTCACCCCCGACGCGACGGCGCCGATCAGAAGCTGCACCTTGTCGAGGTCGACCAGCGCCTTGGCGGCATCCACGCCCACCTTGGGGTCGGTCTGCGTATCGCGCAGGATCGTTTCGACCTCGCAGCCGTCCACACCGCCGGCCTCGTTGATCATGTCGGCCACCCACAGGGTGGTTTCGGCAATGGGCTTGCCCCAGTCCACCGACGTTGGGTACGCGATGCCGACCTTGACCGGGCATGCCGCCGCAGCGGGGCCGGCCATGAGGACCGTCGCAGCCGCAGCCGCCAGTCCCAGTTTCACACTCATGTTCTTCATCTCGGCTTTCATCCCCTTGCCAGTTTACGGGCAGATTTTTCGGCGCCGCCGCCACCTGTGCGGCTGCGCCTGATGCGTTCGGGCAGCAGCCCCTCCGGTCGCCAGAGCAGCATGCCGACAATGACCAGCCCGATCAGGATGTACTGGATCGAGCCGGTGTAGAGTTGCACATCTGTCGGCGCATATTTTGCTAAAATGAAACCGCTCGCAGTCCACGACGCCCAGATCAGGAAGGTGCCCAGGATCGCACCGCGGTTGTTGCCGGCACCGCCGACAATCAGCATCGCCCAGATCTGGAAGGTGAGGATTGGGGCAAGGTCCTGCGGGCTGATGAACGCGTAGAAGCCTGTGTAAAGCCCGCCGGACAGGCCCATGATCATCGAGCCGAGAATGAATGCTTCCAGCCGCAGGCGGGCGGGGGCCTTGCCGAGCGAGCGGGCCGCCGTCTCGTCTTCGCGGATGGCGCGCAGCACCCGGCCGTAGGGCGAATCCACCAGCCTTTCGAGGAAGATGTAGACCGCAAGAAGCGCAATCAGCACCAGCCCGAGGAAGACGAGGCCGTAGGTGAAGTTGTCGCCCACCATGGCTTCCAGCGGCCGTTGCAGGCCGCGCAGCCCCTTGGCCCCGCCGGTCAGCCATTCAGCGTTGCGTGCCACGGTCTCGAACGCGACGGCGACGCCGAACGTGGCGATGGCCAGATAATCGTGCCGCAGCCGCAAGGTGAGAAGCCCGACGATCCACGCAACGATGCCGGACAGCGCAATGCCGCCCGCGAGCGCGACCACATAAGGCAGCTCGAACCCGCCGAACTGGCCCAGCTCGGGCCGCCCGCCCAGGATCATGGTCCCGTAGGCGCCGGCGCCGAAGAAGGCGACCACGCCACCGTTGAAGAGGCCGGTGTTGCCCCATTGCAGATTGAGACCGAGGACGGCGATGGCAAGAATACCCGCCACCGTTGCGAAGAACGCCAGATAAGAGACAATCCCGATCACGGCCGCTCCTCCCCGAAGAAGCCGTGCGGCCGCACCATGAGGACGGCAAGGATGATGAGAAACGGCATGGCGGGAATATAGCCCGACGGCAGGATCATCAGCGCCAGCGCCGACGCGATCCCGACCACGAACCCCCCAAGCACCGCGCCGTAGACGCTGCCGATCCCGCCGACAATGGTGGCGGCAAACACCGGCAGGACGAAGTTGTGGCCAAGGAGCGGCGACATGTTGTTGGTGAGCGCATAAAGGACGCCCGCAGCGCCCGACAGCCCGCCGCCAATCAGCCAGACCATGTTGATGATCCGCGACAGCCGAACGCCGGACACCTCTGCCAGCTGCGGATTCTCCGCCACCGCCCGCAGCGCGTAGCCGAACGCGGTGCGCGACAGGACGAGGTGGAAGATCAGCATGATGGTGACGGCTGCGATGAGCACGAACACCTGGTCCGGCTTGACGAGGAGGAACGGGTCGGTGCTGACGACGATCGCAAAGGCGATGTCGTTGGAATAAAGCTGGGTCTTCAGCCCGAAGATCAGCGAGATCAGGTTGCGCACGATCAGCGCGACGCCGAACGAGGCGAACACCATCGACAGCGTGTCCGCCTTTTCCCGTATTCGCTTGAAGACGAGGCGGTCGATCACCACCGCGGACAGACCCGCCGCCACGATGGCGACCAGGCCGGCGAGCGCCAGCGCAATGGTGAGACTGAGCGGGCCGATCTTGGCATCGAACGCCGGCACCAGGGCGACGAACAGCCGGTCGAACACCAGCGCGACGTAAGCGCCGATGGCCAGAAGTTCGGCGTAGGAGAAGTTGGCGAACCGCAAGAGGTGCATGACCAGCGTCAGCCCGATGGCACCCAGCGAGATGATGGCGCCGTTGAGGATGCCGTCGACAGCATTTTGTAGCATCAGGCCATCCTTCTGCCGCCAAGGTAGATCTCGCCGACCACCGGGTCGGACAGGATCTTGTCCGCCGGGCCATCCACCTGATTGCGACCCTCGGCAAGGACGTAGCAATAGTCTGAGACGGCGAGCGCCTGCTTCACGTTCTGCTCCACCAGAAGGATGGAGACGCCCTCGCGCGTAAGCTGGCGTGCGAGACCGAGCACATCCTGCGCCACCTTGGGGGAAAGCCCGGCGGACGGTTCGTCCATCAGGATCACACGCGGGTGGAGCGCCAGCGCCATGGCCACCGCCAGCATCTGCCGCTGCCCGCCCGAAAGCGAACCGGCACGCTCGGTCTTCTTTTCGGCCAGAGCGGGAAACAGGTCGTACAACTCGGCCAGCCGCGTCTTCCGGTCCGGCGCCCGGCGCAGCGTCAGCAGGAGGTTCTGGGCGATGGTCAGGCTGCGGAAGACGTTGTCGTTCTGCGGCACGTAGGCAAGGCCCAGCCCGCCGATCTGGTCGGTACGGATGCCGACGATATCGCGGTCGTTCAGCTTGATCGAACCGGCGCTGACCGGAACGATCCCCGCAATCGCCTTGATCAGCGTGGACTTGCCGGCGCCGTTGGGGCCGATGATGGTGGTGAGGCTCTGCGCCTCAAGCGAAAGATTGATGCCGCGCAGGATGGGAAGATCCCGCGTATAGCCGGCTTCCAGCCCTGCCACCGAAAGGACGGGCGGTGCGCCGGTCAATGGACCGGTGTCCCGAGATAGGCTTCCAGAAGAAGCGCGTTGGATTGCGCCTCTTCTGCCGTGCCCTCGAAGACCACCCGCCCTTCCGCCAGAGCGATGACCGGCTGACAGTGGCGCATGACGAAATCCATGTCGTGCTCGATGATGAAGAAGGTCTTGCCCTGCCGGTTCAGCTCTTCGATGCGGTCGATGAGGATCCGGGTCAGCGAGGGGTTCACGCCGGCAGCCGGCTCGTCCAGCAGGATGATGGACGGCTCGCCCATCAGCGCACGGGCCAGCTCCAGGAGCTTCATCTGGCCGCCCGAGAGCTTGCCGGCCGGATGGTCGGCAAGGTCGGCCAGCGTCATGAAATCGAGGATATCGAGCGCCCGCACCCGCAGGCGCTCTTCTTCGGCCCGCATCCGCGCCCGCCCGAAAACCGCGCCCAGCACAGTCTCACCGGCCTGCCCCTGCGGGGCCAGCATCACGTTTTCCAGAACGCTCATCCGGCGAAATGGCCGGGGGATCTGGAATGTGCGCGCAAGGCCCTTGCGGAAGAGCGCATCGGGGGTGAGCCCGGTCACGTCCGCCCCGCCCAGCGAGACCTTGCCCTCGCTTGGCCGAAGGTCGCCTGCGATGAGATTGAAGAAGGTGGACTTGCCCGCGCCGTTGGGCCCGATCAGGCCCGTGATCGAGCCTCTCGCGATGGAAAGCGAGACGCTGTCGACGGCGCGGAATGCACCGAAGTCCATCGACACGCCGTTGGTTGCAAGGGCCGCCGCATGCTCCAAACCAGACTCTCCCACAAGGAAGCGGCCACCGCTCCACGTGCGACATTTTCATAGAAACAATTGATTGCTGTCAATAATTATCGGTTCTATTTCAGATCAATAACTGACCAATATAGACCTGATTTATAGGCAATCCGGCCGGAGCATCACCGCGCGCGGCGCACTCAGCCCTGCCTTTCAGCGCGGATGCTCGCGAAGGCGACGGCACCGCCTTGCCCATTATTCTGCACCGAACGCGAGCGGATCGTCCCGCGCGAAGGTCTCCGATCCACCATTTTGTTCAACCGGCACGAAGCCGAAGACGCCGCTTGCCGCCCCATAAGATATAGGCTCTACTGGTCTTCAAATCTGGAAATGCGGCAACATAATTTGCCGAAAAACTAAAGAGCCGAGAAATTCGGCCGGAGTTCCAGGGGGAAACGTGGTGGCGCCTGAAATTGTGGCGGCGGGAGAAACCCGCTCGCCCATTCTGTCTTTCCGTGGAATGAAGAAGACGTTTGGCGGCACAGTTGCCGTCGACGACGTATCCTTCGAAATCTATCCGGGTGAAGTTCTTGCCCTGCTTGGCGAAAATGGCGCCGGCAAATCAACCCTGATCAAGATCCTGGCGGGCGTCCATCAGCCGGACCAGGGCGAGATCCGCTTTGATGGCGCGCCCTACACCCCGCGCTCGGCGGGCGGCCGCGTGTCGTTCATCCATCAGGATCTGGGGCTGATCGAGTGGATGACGGTCGCGGAGAATATCGCGATCTACAAGGGCTATCGCCGCCCTCTCGGGCTGATCGACTGGCGCGCCACCTCGCGCGAGGCGGTGGAGGCACTCTCCGTCGTCGCCGGCGACATCGATCCCGACCGCCGGATCCAGGAGCTGAGCCGCACCGAAAAATCCCTCGTCGCCATTGCCCGCGCGGTCAGCATGAATGCCTCCGTGCTGGTGCTGGACGAGCCGACCGCCAGCCTTCCCAAGGACGAGGTGGACGTTCTGTTCAAGGTCCTGCGGCGACTGCGCGAGCGGGGTGTCGCCATCATCTACGTGTCGCACCGGCTCGATGAGGTGATGGCGATTTCCGACCGCCTCGCCGTCCTCCGCGATGGCCGCCTTGTGGGGGTGCGCCCCACCCGCGAAACCAACCCCGACGCGCTGGTGCAGATGATTATCGGCCGGCCGCCCGAAAGCCTGTTCGTGCGGCCGCCCCGGCCGTCCGGCGACACTGCCCTCAAGCTGGAGGGCCTGATGGTGGACGGCATCGGCCCGGTGGACTGCACAATCGGCAAGGGCGAGATCGTCGCGTTTGTGGGGCTGCGCGGTGCGGGGCAGGAAGACATCGGCCGTGCGGTGTTCGGCGACCGCGCGCGGGATGCCGGCTCGGTGGTGCTGGATGGCCGGGCGCTGGAGCTGTCCGGCCCGCGCAGTGCCATCGCAAACGGGATCGGGTTCGTTGCCGGGGACCGCACCTCGGATTCGGTGGCCCACCGGCTCACCGTGCGCGAAAACATGTTCCTCAACCCGGCCGCCGGCGGGCGCTCCCTCTTCGGGCTCCGCACCCCCGCCAGCGAGGCTGCGGAAACGCGCCGCCTCGGCGAGCGCGTCACCCTTTCGCCCAACGATCCCGATGCGCCGATGGAGACCCTTTCGGGCGGCAATCAGCAAAAGGTCGTCTTCGCGCGCTGGATGCGCATCGGCGGCGCGGTCCTCATCCTCGAAGACCCCACGGCGGGCGTCGACGTCGGTGCAAAGGGCGAAATCTACCGCCTCCTCGGTGCCGCGGTCAGCGCCGGCCTCACCTTGATCCTCATCTCCACCGACTTTGAGGAGGTGTGCGCCATCTGCCACCGCGCACTGGTCTTCCGCGACGGCAGGATCGTCGCCACGCTCGATCAGGACGAGCTGTCCATGGAGCGACTCACCCATGCGGCCGCTCTGGTGGAGCCTGCCCGCGCGACCCCCTCTCGCACAGCGGCCGCCCCGGCCCGCACGGAGCCCGGCCGATGAATTCGCTCAAGTCCAACGCCCTCGAACCCACCGCGTTCGAGCTGCGGCACATGTCGCGCGGCGCGAAGATTGCCCGCCTGCTGCCGGTCTACGGCATCCCGATCCTGCTGGTGATCCTCATCATCGCCTTCTCGGTGCTCCTGCCCCGCACGTTCCCCACCATGCTGAACCTGCGCTCGATTCTGGGCGACAAGGCAATCATCGCCCTCCTCTCGCTGGCGGCGATGGTGCCGATGATGGCCGGCCGGATCGACCTCACGGTGGGATACGGCATCGTTCTTTGGCATATCCTCGCCATCGGGTTGCAGACGCAGTTCGGGTTCGAGTGGTGGCAGGCCGTTCTCATCGTCCTGTTCCTTGGCGCGATGCTCGGGCTTTTCAACGGCGTTCTGGTCGAGCTGGCGCAGATCGATTCCTTCATCGCGACGCTCGGCACGGGCACGGTAATCTACGCCATCGCGCTCTGGTACACCGGTGGGCGCCAGATCATCGGCTCACTGCCCGCCGCCTTCACCGACCTTTACACGACGCAGGTGTTCGGCCTGCCGATTGCCGCATTCTACGTGCTTGGCATCGCCGTGGTGCTGTGGGTGGTGACCGAGTATCTTCCCGTGGGGCGCTATCTTTATGCCATCGGCGCCAACCCGCGCGCCGCCGAGCTGAACGGCATCCCGACGCGGCGCTATGTGCTGGGCGCCTTCATCACCTCCGGCGTGCTGACCGCGCTGGCCGGCGCCATTCTCGCCGCCAAACTGCGCATCGGGCAGGCCAGCGTCGGCCTCGAATATCTCCTGCCGGCGCTGGTGGGCGCCTTCCTCGGCTCCACCACCATCAAGCCGGGGCGCGTCAACGTCTGGGGCACGGTGGCCGCGGTGGCGATTCTTGCCGTCGGCATCTCCGGCATCCAGCAGATGGGCGGCGCCTTCTTCGTCGAGCCGCTGTTCAACGGCGTGACGCTGGTCTTCGCCATCGGCCTCGCCGGCTACGCCCAGCGCAAGCGCGGCAGCGTGCGCCACAAGCACCGGCCCGTCACCGACGCGCCGGCAACACCATCCCCCACGGCCAGCCGGGACGACACGAGCCGCGGGTAAAACAACACGTCCCAAGGGAGTGAAACGTGCATAGAACTCTGATTGCTGCGGCGCTGATGGCCGGTGTGGCCACCTGCGCCATGCTGACGCCGGCCATGGCGCAGGACGATCTGACCCGGGCGCAGGAGCTGGTCGACACCTACTCCAAGCCCAACCCGCCGTGGGACGGACCCACCACCGGCCCCGCCGCGCAGCCGGACAAGGTGGTCGTCTATGTGTCGACCGACCAGCGCAACGGCGGCGCCCGCGGTGCCGGCGAAGGCGTGATCGAGGCCGGCGAAAAGATCGGCTGGGACGTGCGCACCATCGACGGGCAGGGCACCGTTTCGGGCCGCTCCAGCGGCCTCACCCAGGCGATCGCGCTGCAGCCCGATGCCATTGTGCTCGGCGGCATCGACGTCAACGAGCAGGCAACGCTGATCCAGCAGGCCGCGGACGCCGGCATCAAGCTCGTCGGCTGGCACGCCTACTCCACCGTCGGCCCGCACCCGACGCTGCCGGTCTTCACCAACGTGTCGACCGACCCGATGGTGGTCGCCGAAGCCGCCGCCTCCTACGCGATCACTCAGTCGGACGGGAAAGCCGGCGCGGTGGTGTTCACAGACAGCGTCTACGAGCTTGCCGTCGCCAAGGCGCGCAAGATGGAAGAGGTCATCAAGGCCTGCTCCGGCTGCACGGTGCTCGAATTCGTCGACACGCCGCTCTCCGACACGTCCACCCGGATGCCGCCGCTCACCACCTCGCTCCTCCAGCGTTATGGCGCGGACTGGACCTACTCGCTCTCCATCAACGACCTGACGTTCGACTTCATGGCGCCTTCGCTGGCCTCCGCCGGCATCGACGGCGAGGGCCCGCCCGTCAACATCTCCGCCGGTGACGGCAGCGAGGCGGCGTTCCAGCGCATCCGCGACAAGCAGTATCAGGCGGCAACCGTTGCCGAGCCGCTGCGGCTTCAGGGCTGGCAGGTGATCGACGAGATCAACCGCGCGCTGGCGGGCGAAAAGGACTCCGGCTACGTGGCCCCGCCGCACCTCTTCACGCCCGACAACATCGCGTTCGATGGCGGCCCGAACAACATCTACGACCCGAACAACGACTATCCGGCCATCTACGCCAAGATCTGGGGCGTCAACTAAAGCCCCCGCACCAACCGCGCTCCCGCCGCAAACGCGGGGGCGCGACCCTCCCCTCTCCGCCCAGGAACCCCGCCATGAGTGACGCACACCCGGCCGCCGACCACGCCCGCAACCTGACCCTCATCGGCCACAGCGACCAGGGCGGACGCCCCGACGGCGTCCAGCTGATGGTGAACAAGGGCTTCGCGATAACCGGGCACATGTTCTCCAAGGGCTTCAGCGTCATCGACGTGCGCGACCCGAAGAACCCCAAGCCTTCGGCCTACGTCGCCGCGCCGGAAAACACCTGGAACATCCACCTCCAGAGCGCTGGCGACCTCCTCCTCGTCATCAACGCCAAGGACATGTTCGCCGCCACCGAGTTCGCCGACGAGAAGGCCTACTACACCACCTCCGTCGGCAAGACGGTGGGGACCGATGAGGTGGGCAAGCGCCAGCGCGACTGGACCGCCGGCATGGCCGTCTACGACATCAAGAACCCCGCCGAGCCGCGGCAGATCGGCTTCATGCCGGTGGAGGGCGGCGGCGTGCACCGCATCTGGTACACCGGCGGCCAGTACGCCTACGCCTCCGCGCTGCTGGACGGCTATTCGGACTATTGCTTCATCACCATCGACATGTCGGACCCCACGGCCCCCCGCGAAATCGGCCGCTGGTGGATCCCCGGCATGCACTCGGCCGGCGGCGAAACGCCGGACTGGCCGGCCGGCAAGCGCTATGGCCTCCACCACGCCATCATCCACGGCGACACCGCCTACGCCGCCTGGCGCGACGCCGGCATGGTGATCCTCGACATTGCCGACCGCACGGCGCCGCAGCTGATCAAGCACATGAACTGGAGCCCGCCCTACGGCGGCGGCACCCACAACTGCCTGCCGCTCCCCAACCGCGAGCTGCTGGTGGTGCTGGACGAAGCCGTGCTCGACCACCAGGAAGACGGCGTGAAGCACATCTGGGTCTTCAACAACGCCGTTCGCGACAATCCGGTCTCGATCGCGACCTTCCCGCAGCCGGACGAGGCGGACTACAAGGCCAAGGGCGGCCACTTCGGCCCGCACAACCTTTACGAAAACCGCCCCGACGGCCTCGTCAGCGAAGAGCTGATCTTCACCACCTACCAGAACGCCGGCGTGCGCGTGTTCTCCATCGCCGACCCCTACCGCCCGGTGGAGACGGCGGCATACGTTCCCGCAGCGCCGGAGACGCTGGTCGACCACCGCCCCAACCGCAACAAGGTGATCCAGAGCTGCGACGTCTTCGTCGACGCGGACGGCCTCGTCTACGCCAACGACTACAATGGCGGCCTCATCATCCTCGAATATGGCGGCTGACCAGCGAAGCTCGACGGTGACGGTCACACCCCCACAGGAGACGGGCGGATTGTGGGGCGCATGGCGACAGTCGCCAGCCCGGCGCCCGCGCTCGACTGACCCACGAATGCAAATGAAAGATATGCGACATATTGCTTCACTATAATATCTCTGCGGCCAGGCGTTTTTCTGATTTCGTGCCGCGGACAACTTGTCGCTGCGCAGTTCGCCGCAGCCCTCATTCTTTTCCGGCCTTCTGACATACATGCCCTGATCACGGAACCAACCGGTTTCGAATTCGGAGGAACGACATGAATAGTCACATTCGCGCAGCAACTCTTGGCCTCGCCGTGCTTTTCAGCGGCAGCGCTCTGGCGCAGGACGCAACCATCGTCGCAACGGCGCAAGCCACGCCGACGCTTTCCACCCTGGTGACGGCGGTCAGCGAAGCCGGTCTCGTCGATACGCTGAACAGCGAAGGCCCGTTCACCGTGTTCGCCCCGACCAATGATGCATTCGCAGCCCTTCCCGACGGCGCGCTCGACGGGCTCCTCGCCGACAAGGACGCTCTCGCCGGTGTGCTCACCTACCATGTGATCGGATCGGAAGTGATGGCGGCCGACCTGATCGGCATGATCGAAGCCGGCGACGATGAAGTTGCCGTCGAAACCGTCAACGGCGCCAGCTTCGCAGCCGCATTCGTCGATGGCGGCGTTCAGCTTACCGATGGCCAGGGCAACACCGTCAACGTGGTGGCGACGGATGTGGCGGCCTCAAACGGCGTCGTCCATGTGATCGACGGCGTGCTCATGCCCTGATCGGGCCTCTCCGCGCGCCCCGGCCCCAAAGGTTGGGGCGCGCGTCCCCTTGCGCTTTATCCTAACGGGCGGTGGGAAGGCGCGAGCCGAGATAGTCCACGAAGGCGCGGACCTTGGCCGACAGGTTGTGGCGCTCCGGGTAGACCGCCGCGATATTTGCCGTCTGCCAGTATTGCGGCAGAATTTTGCGAAGGCGCCCCTCCCGCAGGTGGCCCGCAATGTCCCACTCCGAGCGCAGCATGATGCCATGCCCGCCCAGCACCCAGCCCAGCGCAATCTCCCCATCATTGGTGCTCAACGATCCGGCGACCTTGGCCGACGGCACCCCGCCATCGACCTCGTCGAACCGCCAGACATCGTAGGTGTCATGGTCCTGACGCAGGACGATGCAGTCGTGCGCCTGCAATGCGGCCAGTGTCTGCGGTATGCCGTGGGCCTGAATATAGGCTGGCGCTGCGCACAGAAAACGGCGGTTGCGTTGCAGGAGACGGGTGATCATCCGGCTGGCCGGCGGCGAGCCGAAGCGGATGCCAAGGTCAAGCCCCTCCTCCACCAGGTTCAGCGGTGCATCGGTGAGGACGAGCTGGATCTCGACATCCGGATAAAGCCCGCGAAACTCGGCAATGGCCGGTGAGAGATAGGCCCGGCCGAAGCCCAGAGTGGCGTTGATCCGGAGAAGGCCAGACGGCGTGTCGCGCGCCTTGGACAGGCTGTGTTCCAGCGCCTCGATGTCGCCCAGAATGCGCACGGCCTCGCCAAAATAGGACTTGCCCTCCCCCGTCAGGCTGACGCGGCGGGTGGTGCGGTTGAGAAGCCGCACGCCCAGCCGGTCCTCCAGCCGCACCAGCCGCCGGCTGACGGCCGATGCGGAAACGCCGAGTTCACGTGCCGTGGCGCTGAAACTCTCGCGCCGGGCCAGAAGCACGAAGAAGGCAAGGTCGGAGGCCGCCATTGTGAACCCTGACGCAATAATGAATTGAACAATTTCACATCATAAACCGCCGGAAAAAATATAGGCTAGGACCAACTGCCCAGAGAGGCGGGTGTTTTAACCGGACCGATGGCAACCGCATTGCCGGACGATCCGGGCTGGGAGGAGACGCGGACCAGCCGCCAGGCCATCGGCCCGGCGGGCTGCTTCTCTTTCGTGACCGTCCTGCCGCACATTGTGCAGCGGGGTCGCGCGCGGCCTCAGGGCCATTCGCGAGGAAACGACAAGAACAACAGGCTCAAGGAGGATCCCATGAAGATTTTCGCCATCACCACGGCGCTCGCGGCATTTGCCGTTGCGACACCGCTGGCGGCCCAGACCGCCGAGAATTTCCCCACCAAGGCGATGACCTACATCATCCCGTTCAACGCGGGCGGCGAGTCCGACGTTTCGGCACGCTACCAGCAGTCCGAGTGGGAACCCGTCACGGGTCAGGACGTGGTCATCCAGTATCAGGCAGGTGCAGGCGGCGCGCAGGCGTGGTCTCAGCTCAATTCCATCGAGGGTGACGGTTACACCGTGATGGGCATCAACCTGCCGCACACGGTGCTGCAGCCGATGGCAGGCTCGGTCGGCTACACCACCGAGGAGCTGACCCCGGTCAACTACTTCCACTACACGCCCAACGCGATTTTCGTGGCGAAGGACAGCGAGTTCCAGACGCTGGAAGACCTCGTCAGCTACGCCAAGGAAAACCCCGGCCTCGTGACCTTCGCAGGCTCCGGCTCCAACTCGGCGAACAACCTCGCCGCCGTCCAGTTCAATGAGCTGGCGGACGTCATCACCACCTACGTGCCTTTCTCCGGCACCGGCCCGTCGATCACTGCGATCCTCGGCCAGCAGACGACTGCCGGCTTCAACTACGCGACGTCGGGCGTCAACCAGGGCGACGAGATGCGGATGCTGGCTGTCGCCGCCGAAGAGCGGATGCCCGCGTTCCCCGACGTGCCGACCTTCAAGGAACTCGGCTATGACCTCGTCGGCGGCGCCTACCGCGGCGTTGCGGTTCCGGCGTCGGCTTCGGAAGAGATGCGCAAGCGGATTTCCGACATCGTGTCCGAGATCAACGCCCGGCCCGACTTCGTGAAGAAGATGGAAGACGGCGGCTTCGTCCTCACCAACATCGGCTATGCGGAGATGCCGGCATTCATGGAAGAGCGCGTGGCGGAATACACCGCAGGCGCCAAGTCGCTCGGCATCACCAAGTAAGCCGGCGCCGACAATGGAGATCATCGGCTACCTCTGGGACGCGCTGACGCCGTTCAACCTGATGCTGGCGCTTGTCGGCGTCATCCTCGGCACGGTGGTGGGCGCCCTTCCCGGGCTCTCCGCGACCATGGCGGTGGCCGTACTGGTCCCCTTCACCTTCACCATGGATCCCGCCGCGGGCCTCATCGCCCTCGGCGCGATCTACACCGGCGCGATCTATGGCGGCGCCTATGCCGCCATTCTCGTCAACACGCCGGGCACCCCGTCGGCCATCGCAACCACGTTCGACGGCTTTCCCATGGCCAAGCGCGGCGATGGCGGGCTTGCCATCTCTCTGGCCACCATCGCCTCGGTGGTCGGCGGCATCGTCGGCGCGATCAGCCTCCTTTTGCTGGCCCCGCCGCTTGCCAGGGTGGCGCTCGCATTCGGCCCGACGGAATATTTCTGGCTCGCCATCTTCGGCCTCACGCTGATTGCCGCGCTCTCGGTCGGCAATACGCTGAAGGGCCTGATCGGCGCCTGCATCGGCCTGTTCCTGTCGATGATCGGCGTTGCCGTCGTCGGCGGCGACGTGCGCTATACGCTGGGCATGCAGCGCTTCCTGGGCGGCATCGACCTCACGTCCGCCATCATCGGCCTTTACTGCATTCCCGTCCTTCTCGACCTTGTCGCCACCCGCGACCCGCACCTGAAGCCCGCCGAAACCGGGGGCCTGCGCCTGCCGGAAAGCTGGCGGATCGCTTGGGCCGGCAAGTTCAATATCGTCCGCTCATCGATCATCGGCACCGTCATCGGCATTTTGCCGGGCGCGGGCGGCTCCATCGCGGGGCTGGTCTCCTATACCGAAGCGCGGCGTGCATCCAAGACGCCGGAGCGCTTCGGCAAGGGTGCGCCCGAAGGCGTGATCGCCACGGAGGCGGCCAACAACGCCACCGTCGGCGGCGGCTTCATCCCGACGCTGGTGCTCGGCATCCCCGGCACGCCACCCGACGCGATCATTCTGGGCGCGCTTCTGGTGCAAGGCATCAAGATCGGGCCGACGCTGTTCTCCAACGAGGCGGGCGTCGTCTACACCTTCATCTGGGGCCTTCTGATCGCAACCATCCTGATGCTCCCCATCGGGATGCTCCTCGGCCGCTACGCCTATGGCACGATGATCAAGATCCCCAAGGCGGTGCTGGCGCCGACCGTGGCGCTCCTCACCATCATCGGCTCGTTCGCGATCCACTCCAACGTGGACGACGCGCAGCTGATGGTCGGCCTCGGCCTCATCGCCTGGGTGCTGGCGCGCTACGGCTTCGCCCCCTCGCCCATCGTCCTCGGCCTCGTGCTGGGCTCCATCGCCGAACAGGGGTTCGTGCAGACCTACCTCATCGGCAATGCGTCCAACCGGCTGGCGGAGATGTTCTTCGGCCGCCCGATCAGCATTGGCATCATCATCGCCGCGGTGCTGACGCTGGCCTACCCCATTGTCGCGGAGCAGATGGCGAAGAAAAAGGCGGCACGGGCAGCGGGCACAACGGCCCCGGCGAAAGTGACGGAGCGCGGGCGCGACGTGCCGGGCATGGTCATCTGCGCCGCGTTCGTCGGCGTCGGCGTGCTCATTCTCCTTGGCACCCAAAGCCTTTCGCCGCTGGGTGCCGTGTTCCCGTCCACCATCGGCGTGATCCTCATCGTGCTCTCGCTGGCGTTCATCGCGCTGGGCCTTGCCGGGCGCACGCCCGTTGCCGTGCCGGCGGCGGGCAGCGGCGGGGGACCGGCGCGGCGCATCGGCCTTGGCGCCATCATGCTCGCCTACGTGGTGCTGCTTCCCGTCATCGGCTTCTTCGTCACCAGCCTTGCGGCCTTCTTCGCCACCATGGTGGTTGCCGACTACGACCGGCCGGGCCTGAAAACGTGGCTCATCTGGGCCACGACGGGTGTCACCATCGTCGCCGGCTTCTGGTGGCTGATGGCCAATGTTCTTCTTCTGCGGATGCCGAACGGCGTCCTTTTCTAGATCTTCGGAGTACAAATGCGAACGCACAAGATTGCCGCGATCCCGGGCGACGGCATCGGCGTGGAAGTGGTCGACGCCACCCTCGAGGTGCTGGACGTGCTGGCGTTGCGCGACGGCAGCTTCACCCTCGACGTCGAAAATTTCGACTGGGGCACCGACCGTTTCAAGCAGACCGGCGCGTTCATGCCGGCGGACGGCGCCGACCAGCTGCGCGCGTTCGACAGCATCCTGTTCGGCGCCGTCGGTGCGCCCGACGTTGCCGACCACCTCACCTTATGGGGCCTGCGCCTCGCCATCTGCCAGCCGCTCGACCAGTACGCCAACGTCCGCCCAACCCGCATCCTCCCCGGCATCCAGAGCCCGCTGCGCCACGTGGACGGCCCGGAGCTCGACTGGGTGATCGTGCGCGAAAACTCCGAGGGCGAATATGCCGGACAGGGCGGCCGCTCCCACCCCGGCCTGCCGCTGGAAATCGCAACGGACGTCTCGATCTTCACCAGAGCCGGCGTCGAGCGGATCATGCGCTTCGCCTTCCAGCTGGCGCAGTCCCGCCCCCGCAAGCTCCTCACGGTCGTCACCAAGTCCAACGCGCAGCGCCACGGGATGGTGCTGTGGGACGAGATCGCGGCAGAGGTCGCGAAGGACTTTCCCGAGGTGACGTGGGACAAGATGCTGGTCGACGCGATGACCGTGCGCATGACGCTGAAGCCGGGCTCGCTCGACACCATCGTCGCCACCAACCTCCACGCCGACATCCTGTCCGACCTTGCGGCAGCGCTCGCCGGCTCCATCGGCATCGCGCCGACCGCCAACCTCAACCCGGAGCGGGACACGCCGTCGATGTTCGAGCCGATCCACGGCTCCGCGTTCGACATCACCGGCAAGGGGATCGCCAACCCGGTCGCGACCTTCTGGACCGCCGCGATGATGCTGGAGCATCTTGGCGAGAAGCCCGCCGCCGACCGGCTGATGCACGCCGTCGAGACCATCACCGCCGATCCCGCCCTCCACACGCCCGACCTTGGCGGCAAGGCAACCACGCGTCAGGTGACGGACGCGGTGATCGCCGCCATCCGCGGCCGCAACGACTGAGGACGACACCCATGCGTGAGAACCGGCTGAAAATCGCCGTCATCGCCGGCGACGGCATCGGCAAGGAGGTCGTCCCCGAGGGCCTGCGCGTGCTGGAGGCCGCCGCCAGGCGCTACGACCTCGATCTCCAGTTCGACACGTTCGACTTCGCCTCGTGCGACTACTACGCCAAGCACGGCCGTATGATGCCGGAGGACTGGCGCGAACAGGTCGGCAGCCACGACGCCATCTATTTCGGCGCCGTCGGCTGGCCCGCCACGGTGCCGGACCACATCTCGCTGTGGGGCTCGCTGATCCACTTCCGGCGCGACTTCGACCAGTACGTCAACCTTCGCCCCGCGCGGCTGATGCCGGGCGTGCCCTCGCCGCTGGCGGGCCGCGGCCCCGGCGATATCGACATGTGGATCGTGCGCGAGAACACGGAGGGCGAATATTCCTCCGTCGGCGGCAAGATGTACCCGAACACGCCGCGCGAAATCGTCATGCAGGAGACGGTGATGAGCCGCGTCGGCATCGACCGCGTGCTGCGCTACGCCTTCGAACTTGCGCAGACGAGGCCGCGCAAGAAGCTGACCTCCGCCACCAAGTCAAACGGCATCTCCATCACCATGCCCTACTGGGACGAGCGGGTTGAGGAGATGGCGAAGAACTATCCGGACATCACGTGGGACAAGTACCACATCGACATTCTGGCCGCCCACTTCGTCCTCAACCCGGACCGGTTCGACGTTGTGGTCGCCTCCAACCTCTTCGGCGACATCCTGTCCGACCTCGGGCCCGCCTGCACCGGCACCATCGGCATTGCGCCATCCGGCAACATCAACCCGGAGAAGGACTATCCGTCCCTCTTCGAGCCGGTCCACGGCTCGGCGCCGGACATTGCGGGCCAGGGCATCGCCAACCCCATCGGCCAGATCTGGGCCGGCGCGATGATGCTGGAGCACCTCGGGCACGCCGAAGCTGCCGCCGGCATCCTCACTGCCATCGAAGCCAGCCTCACCGACAAGGGTCTGCGCACCCGCGACCTCGGCGGCACCGCCAACACCGAAGCCTGCGGCAAGGCCATCACCGACGCCCTCGCGTAAGCCCGGAAGGACCGCCATGCGCATCACCGAAATCCGCGAGACGACGGCTTCCATCGCCTCCCCCATCGCCAACGCCTACATCGACTTCTCGAAGATGACCTGCTCCGTTGTCGCGGTGATCACCGACGTGATCCGGGACGGCAAGCCGGTGG
This sequence comes from Acuticoccus sp. MNP-M23, assembly GCF_031195445.1. Classification (NCBI taxonomy): domain Bacteria; kingdom Pseudomonadati; phylum Pseudomonadota; class Alphaproteobacteria; order Hyphomicrobiales; family Amorphaceae; genus Acuticoccus; species Acuticoccus sp. MNP-M23. The sequence goes on along the minus strand of NZ_CP133480.1, from coordinate 2,053,542 downwards.
TGGGCTACGGCTTCAACTCCAACGGCCGCTATGGGCAAGGGCCGCTCATGCGCGACCGCTTCATCCCGCGCATCATGGAGGCAGACCCCGCCACGCTGGCGGATGAAGAAAACGACAACCTCGACCCGTTCGCCATCTGGGACACCATGATGACAAACGAGAAGCCGGGTGGGCACGGCGAACGCTCCGTCGCGGTCGGCACCATCGACATGGCCGTCTGGGACGCCGTCTCCAAGATTGCCGGCGTGCCGCTGTGGCGCCTTTTGGCGGACCGTTTCCGCGGCGGCGAGGCGGACGACAGCGTATGGGTCTACGCTGCCGGCGGCTACTACTACCCCGGCAAGGACCACGGGAAGCTGAAGGCCGAGATGGAGGATTATCTCGGGCGGGGCTACGACGTGGTGAAGATGAAGATCGGCGGCGCCCCGCTCGCCGAAGACCTTGCCCGCATCGAGGCGGTGCTGGAGGTGGTGGGCGAAGGCCGCCGCCTCGCCGTCGACGCCAACGGCCGGTTCGACCTTGAGACCGCGCTTGCCTACGCCAAGGCGCTCGAACCCTACGGCCTCCACTGGTACGAGGAAGCCGGCGACCCGCTGGACTACGACCTTCAGGCCCGGCTCGGCGAGGTCTACTCAGGCCCGCTTGCCACCGGCGAGAACCTCTTCAGCCACCAGGACGCGCGCAACCTCCTGCGCTACGGCGGGATGCGGCCCGACCGCGACATCCTCCAGTTCGACTGCGCGCTCTCCTACGGGCTGGTGGAGTATCTGCGCACTCTGAAGGTGATGGAAGAGCTAGGCTGGTCGCCGCGGCGGGCGGTGCCCCACGGGGGGCACCAGATGTCGCTCAACATTGCCGCCGGGCTCGGCCTTGGCGGCAACGAGAGCTACCCGGACGTGTTCCAGCCCTTCGGCGGCTTTGCCGACGGCATTGCCGTCAACAACAGCCAGGTCGGCTTGCCGCAGATCCCCGGCGTCGGCTTCGAGGCAAAGTCGAAGTTGATTGCGGTGATGCGCGAACTGGCCTGACTTAAAAGGCTGACGGCGGCTACCAGCAGCAGAAGCCGCCGTCGACCAGAAGATCGACCCCGGTGCAGTAGGATGCTGCGTCCGACAGAAGGAACACCGCCGGGCCGACCATCTCGTTGACGTCGGCCATTCGCTGCATCGGCGTCTGGTTTTCGAATTCCTTGGTCTGGTGGACCATTTCGGGGCGGGTGTTCATGGGAGTTGCGGTGTAGCCGGGCGAAATCGAATTCACGCGAATGCCGCGGCCAACCCATTCCATCGCCATCGACTTCGACATGTGAATGACGCCGGCCTTCGATGCGTTGTAGTGCACCTGGTTGAGGCCGCGGTTCACGATGACGCCCGACATTGACGCGATGTTGACGATGGAACCGCCCTTGCCGTGCGCCAGCATGGCGCGCGCCTCCGCCTGGCACGACAACCAGACGCCCTTGAGGTTGATGTCCATCAGGGTCTGGTACTGGTCCTCGCCCATCTCCTCGCAGGGGTTTGCGTTGGCAATCCCGGCGGCGTTGACCGCGAGCGTCAGCGGACCAAGCTCGGCTTCGGTCTGCGCAACCGCCTCGGCCAGCGCGTCGGCAGACGTCACGTCGGCAGCCACCTGAACCGACTTGCGGCCGGCTGCTGCAACGAGGCTCGCGGTGTCGGAAAGGCCGCCATCGGTGCGCCGATCCACCAGCGCCACGTCGGCCCCGCACTGCGCCAGACCGATGGCGATGCGCTGCCCGATCCCGCTGCCTGCGCCTGTGACCAGCGCCGTGCGGCCGGAGAGATCGAACAGCGCTGGCGCATTGAGAAAAATGTCGGGCATGTGGGGTTTCCGGCAGTTGCGATTGCGGGGGGTCAGATGGTGGCCAGTTCCATGATCGAGACGTCGTTGGCCTCGTCGCGGTTCAGGGTTCCGGCCTGCTTGCCTTGCGCCATGACCATGATGCGATTGGAGACGCCAAGCACCTCCTCAAGGTCGGAGCTGACGACGATCACCGACACACCTTCATTCGCAAGGCCGACGATGATGTCATAGATCGAGGACCGGGCGCCGACATCGATCCCGCGGGTGGGCTCGTCCAGAACCACCACCCGTGGGTTGCGGGCCAGCCATTTGGCAATCACCACCTTCTGCTGGTTGCCGCCCGACATTTCGTCCGCGTTCTGCTGCGCCTTGCCCTTCACGCCGAACTTCGCGATGTTTTGGTCGGCGAACGATCTGATCCTGCGCCCGGCGATCCAGCCCTTGGCAGAGACTTGATTCATGTTTGCGTAGGCGATGTTCTCCGCAATGGAATGCTTGAGGACGAGGCCTTGCAGCTTGCGGTCCTCGGGGACGAGGACAATGCCGTTCCGGATTGCATCTGAGGGTTTGCGCGGGGTGATCTCGTCGCCGTTCAGCAGCACCTTTCCGCCGGACACCGGATCGACGCCTGCGATCGCGCGCACCAGCTCGGTCCGCCCGGCGCCCACAAGTCCGGCAATGCCGAAGATTTCGCCCTTGCGAACCTTGAAGTTGACGCCGGAAAAACTGCCCAGCGCCGACTTGAGGTCGCGCACCTCCAGAACGGTTTCGTCCTTCGGCACCGGAATTTGCGGAAACATCCGGTCGAGACTGCGGCCGACCATGGCCTCCACGATGGTGCGCACGGGAACATCGGCGCTCTCGAATTCCTGCACCTTTTCGCCGTCACGCATCACCACGATGCGGTCGGCGATCCGCTTGATCTCTTCAAGACGGTGGGAAATGTAGATGATCCCGACGCCTTCTTCCTTCAGGCGCGCGATCTGCTCGAACAGCCTGGACGTTTCGTCACCGCCAAGGGCCGCGGTGGGCTCGTCGAGGATCAGAAGCCGGGCCTTCAACGTCAGCGCCTTGGCGATCTCGATCAGCTGCTGGTTGGCCGTCGACAGGCCCTGCACCAGCCGGCGCGGCGAAATTTCGAGGCCGAGCCGCTGGAGGCCCTCGTGGGCCCGCTCTTCCATCGTCTTGCGGTCGACCATCCCCGCCCGTGTCGGGTAGCGGCCCACGAACACGTTTTCGGCAATGGACAGATGCGGGAGCAGGTGAAGCTCCTGGTGGATCATGCCCACGCCCGCATCCATGGCTTCGCGGGGGTTGGCGGGCGCGTAGCGCGCGCCCTGCCATTGCATTTTTCCGGCCGAAGGGGGGACCGTCCCGGAGATGATGTTCGACACTGTGGATTTGCCGGCACCGTTCTCGCCAAGCAACGCCGTGACCTCGCCGGCATGGCAATCCAGATCAATGCCCCGCAGCACCTCAATCGGCCCGTAGGACTTCTTGATGTTCCGCAGGGCCAGGATCGGCGCCGTGCCTTCACGTGTCATGGGATCGCCCTTTGTATCAGCGTGCCGGAAACCGTGTGCTCAGGGGTGCTTTTCGACGAATGCCGCGGCGTTGTCGCAGGTGGTGAGCACAGCGTTCGGGATCTGGCGCGCCGGAACCGAAGCGCCGTTGGCAACTGCAATGGCCGCGTTGACCGCGAGAACGCCCATGGCCTGCGTGCTCTGTGTTGCCGTCACGATGAACGGGGTGTCGCAAGCCACCAGAGACTCGAGCGCGGCGCCATCGCCATCATAGCCACCAACGATCACCTGATCAGCAAGCCCGGCCACTTCCACGGCCTTGGCTGCACCCATGGCAAGGCCGTCGGCCTGACCGAAGATGATCTTGATGTCGCCGTTGGCCTGCAGCATGTTCTGCGCGATCTGGAACCCTTCATCGGGCGACCACTGCTGGCTCCACTGCTGGGCGACCAGTTCGATGCCCGGGTTTTCGTCGATGGCCATCTTGCAGCCTTCGAAGCGCTGGACTTCGGGGGTGGTCCCCTTCTGGCCGTGGATGATGACCATCTTGCCCTCGCCCTCGGCCAGACCGATGATGTGGTCACAGACCTCGTAGGCGGACCGCACGTTTTCGCCGTAGATCACGGTGTCGCCGGCGGCGCCTTCGGGCTCGCGGTCAACGTTGATGACGGGGATGCCTTCGGCCCGTGCCAGACGGGTCGGCACCGCAGCGGCAGCCGCACCGGCCGGAATGTAGATGAAGGCGTCGATGCCCTGGGTGATCAGGTCCTGCACCTGGCTGACCTGGGTCGCCGTGTCGTTCTTGGCGTCCACGACAATGACTTCGATGCCCAGCTTTTCGGCGTAGCCTTCGATGCCCAGCTTGATCTGGTTGAAGAAGTCAGCCTGCAGGTTGGGGACCGCGAGGCCGATTTTCGAGACACCGCCAACGCCTTGCGCCGCGGCAGGCCCGGCAAGGGCGACGACCGCAGCCGCTGCCAGCAGTTTCTTGAGATTGGTCATCTTGAACGTCTCCTCATTGATGTTTGGGTCCGGCTCGCTGGGGATAGGACCTCTTGCAGCCCGACTGCTCGGACCATTCGTTTGGGGGGCACGCCGATGATGCGCGGCCCCTGAGTTCAGTTTCGGCGGCGCTTGAACGTCTCCGCCGCCACGGCAAGGACGATGACGAGGCCGATGATGACCGCCTGCAGGAAGGGCGACACACTCAAGAGGTTCAGCCCGTTGCGCAGGACGCCGATCACAAGGACGCCGATCAGCGTGCCGACGACACCGCCCGTGCCGCCGGACAGGCTGGTGCCCCCGATGACCACCGCGGCAATGGCGTCAAGCTCGTAGGCAACACCGGAGCTTGGCTGAACCGAGTCGAGCCTTGCGGCGAGCAAGACGCCTGCAAGGCCGGACAGCAGCGCGCACACCGTATAGACGAGCACGGTCGTCAGCTTGACGTTGATCCCGGCAAGGCGTGCCACTTCGGGATTGCCGCCGATGGCGTAGAGCGAGCGGCCCTCTTCCCGCACACGCAGGAACAGGATTGCGGCGGCGAAGACCACCAGCATCACGGCGACCGTCATCGTCAGAAAGCCGAAGTGCCGGATGATTGCGCCCATGTTGAACCATGCCGGGAAGCCGATGATCTGCGAGCCATTGGTGATCATGTTGGCGACACCGCGGGCGATCGACATCATCGCCAGGGTGGCAATGAAGGCCGGCACCCTGAACGTCGTGATCAGCAGTCCCGAAATCGCGCCGCAGACGGCGGCCGCCATCAGTGCGCCGGGGATCGCGACCGTCATCGGCAGCCCGGCGGTCACGTTGAGAAAGCCGAGCACCATCATCGACAGGGCGAGCACCGACCCCACCGAGAGGTCGATGCCGCCGATGAGGATCACGAACGTCATCCCCACCGCCATGATGCCCAGAACGGTGATCTGGTCGGCGATGTTCAGGAAATTGCGGAAGGACAGGAAGGAATCCGTCGCAAAGGACAGGAATGCGCACAGGAGGATCAGGCCGATCAACGGGCCGGTGGCGCCGCTGAGCGAAAAGAACTCGGAAATCCTCTGTCTTCCCGCGGACCCGGCCGACGTTGAAGCGGACATCACACCTCCCAACCGCATATTTATTCAATAGCGTTGTTTATTTCGTACCGGATCAGGCGGAGTCTGTCAATCTGGCTTTAGCGTCAGGTTAATGGGCTCATCGGCCATACAGCGCGCCACGGACCGCTTGACACTCCAATCTGATGCATGTTTTACTTTAATTGAATATATATTCAGGACGAGCCATGCAATCCAGCGAATTGCGAGCAATCGCCAACAAGATCAGACGGCGCGACCTGCAGGCCGTGTATGAGGCTGGCGCGGGGCATATTGGCGGCGAAATGTCCGTCACCGACCTCCTGACGGCGCTGTATTTCAAGATCATGTCGGTCGACCCGGATGCGCCGCGCGATCCGCAGCGCGACCGGCTGGTGCTGAGCAAGGGCCACACCGCGCTGGCGCTCTACATCGTCCTTGCCGAAAAGGGCTTCATCGCAAAGGAGGAAATCGCCACCTTCCTCAAGCCCCACTCACGCCTCAACGGGCACCCCACCCGCACCAAGGTGCCGGGCGTCGAAACCAACACGGGCCCGCTCGGCCACGGGCTGCCCATTGCCGTCGGCATGGCCGTGGCGGCGAAGCTCAGCCGGGAAAAATGGCGCACCTTCGTCATCACCGGCGATGGCGAAATGCAGGAAGGCTCCAACTGGGAAGCCATCATGGCCGCATCCCAGTTCAAGCTGGACAACCTGACGCTCGTGATCGACCACAACCGCCTCCAGCAGGGCGCACGCGTTGCCGACACCAACGACGTGGCGCCCCTGCGGCCCAAGCTGGAAGCCTTCGGCTGGGCCGTGGAGGAAATCGACGGCCACGACATGGACCAGATCTGCAATGCGCTTGCGGCGGACAAGGTGGTTCCGGGCAAACCGAGGTGCATAGTCGCGCGCACCAACAAGGGTCAGGGCATCTCGTTCATGTCCGACAATGTCGCCTGGCATCACAAGGTGCCCAGCGCGGAGCAGTACAAGCAGGCCATGGCCGAGCTTGAGGAGGCGGGACGATGAACGCGCCCTTCGAAAACGCCAGCCTCTACGATTGCCGCGACGCCTTTGTCGCCACGCTGGAGAGCCTCGGCGCTGCGGACGACAGCATTGTCGCCGTCTGCAACGACTCGGTCGGCTCGTCCAAACTCGCCGGCTTCCGCGAAAAATTTCCCGAACGGCTGATCAATGTCGGCATTGCCGAGCAGAACATGGTCGGCGTTGGGGCGGGGCTCGCCAACGGCGGCAAGATCCCGTTCGTCTGCGCCGCCTCCCCCTTCCTCACCGGTCGCGCACTGGAGCAGATCAAGGCCGACGTCGCCTACTCCGAAACCAACGTGAAGCTGGTCGGCATCAGCGCCGGTATGGCCTACGGGGAACTCGGCGCGACGCACCATTCCATCGAGGATTTTGCCTGGATCCGCGCACTGCCCAACGTGCCGGTGATCGCCCCGGCGGACCGGATCGAGACCGCCGCCGCCGTCAGATGGGCCGCCAGCCACCAGGGCGGGTGCTTCCTGCGGCTCAGCCGCGTCGGCGTGCCGGACCTTTTGCCCGCGGATCACGCCTTCACGCTCGGCAAGGCCAACATGCTGCGCGATGGTGCGGACCTGACAATCATCGCAAACGGCACCCTCACCTGCCGCGCAATGGTGGCCGCCGCAATCCTCGACGGGCAGGGCATTGCCGCCCGCGTTCTCAACATGGCGTCGGTCCGCCCCATCGACGCCGACGCCATCGTCGCAGCGGCAGAGGACACCGGCGCCATTCTCACCTGCGAAGAGCATACGACCTTCGGCGGTCTGGGCAGTGCCGTGGCCGAAGTTGTGGTGGACGTGATCCCCGTGCCGATGAAGCGCCTCGGCGTCCCCGGCATCTTCGCGCCCACCGGCTCGGCCAACTTCCTGCTCGACGAGTTCGGGATGTCACCGGAGGGTATCGCCAGCAGTGCGGCCGCACTGATAAAGCGCAAGAGTTAGGCGTGGCGCGCAAGGTGATCCTCGCCATCGACGAAGGGACGACCAATTCGAAGGCCGTGCTGGTCGACGATGCGGGCAGGATCGTCGCCAGCAGCTCGGCCCCCGTGCCCATCGAGCACCCGAAATCGGGTTGGGTCCAACAGGACGCCGAAAAGATCTGGACCGCAACCTGCAAGGCCATCGCCGGCTGCCTTGCCAAGGCGCCGGACGTGACGATCGAGGCGCTCGGCATCTCCAACCAGCGCGAATCCATCCTCATGTGGGACCGGAACACCGGCGCCCCCCTCGGCCCGGTCGTCACATGGCAGTGCCGGCGCACGGCAGCCGCCTGCGATGCGCTGCGCAAGAACGGCCACGAGCCGGACGTGATTGCAAGAACCGGCCTCCCGCTCGACCCCATGTTCCCGCCGACCAAAGCCGCGTGGCTGCTGGAAAACCACGGCGGCGGAAACACTGACATCTGCATCGGCACGGTGGATTCGTGGCTGATCTGGCAGCTCTCGGGCGGGGCCGTCCATGCCACGGACCGCTCGAATGCGGCGCGAACGCAACTCTTCAATCTCGCCGAAGGCCGGTGGGACGACGCATTGTGCGCGCTCTTCGGCGTCGACCCGGCGTACCTTCCGGCGGTCCACGATTCAGCGCACATCTACGGCCACACGCGGGGCACCGGCGTTCTGCCGGACGGTATCGCCATTGCCGCCGCCATTGGCGATTCCCACGCCGCCCTTTTCGGGCACGGCGCCTTCGGCAATGGCGACGGCAAGATCACCTTCGGCACCGGGTCGTCGATGATGACGACAATTCCGGCCTTCACCGTGCCGCCGGAGGGGATCACCACCACCATCGCATGGTCGCTGGACGGCCAGTCCACCTTCGCCTTCGAGGGCAACATTCTCGTCAGCGCGTCGATCTTTCCCTGGTCGGCCGAATTGCTGGGCCTTTCCGGCGTCGATGAATTGCTGGCGCTTGCGCAATCGGTTCCGGACGCCAACGGCGTGTGCCTCGTTCCGGCGCACGTGGGGCTCGGCTCGCCCCACTGGGACGCGGACGCCCGCGGGATGATCTGCGGCCTCTCGTTCGGCGCGAAACCTGCGCATGTGGCGCGCGCGGCAGCCGAAAGCCTCGCCCACCAGGTCGCCGACGTTTACGACGCGATGACGGCGGCGGGAGGTGGCATCGGCCGCCTTTTTGTCGACGGCGGCCCCAGTGCCAACGCGTTCCTCATGCAGCTTGTGGCGGACAGCCTGTCCCATCCCGTGGCCCCCTGCCGCGATTCGGAGGCATCCGCCATGGGCGCCGCCTACCTTGCGGGTCTGGCATCAGGGATCTTCCCCGACCTTGCGACCGTTGCCGGATTTGCGTCGCACGGGCAGCCCCACGATCCGACGGCCGCTCCCGATATGGTGCGCGCGTCCCGCAATGCATGGCGAGAGGCGATTGCCCGCACGGTCCTCCGCGTATAGTGAATATTTATTCACGAGCATTCGGAAGGTCACCATGTCCCGCCTCAATGAACTTCGGATGATCGCCCGCGTCGCGCAGATGTATCATCTGGAGCACCAGCGGCAGGCCGATATTGCAAAGCATCTGCGGATTTCCCAGGCGACCGTTTCGCGGATGCTCAAGCGTGCGCAGGAAGAGGAAATCGTCCGCACCACGGTGGTCTCGCCATCGGGCACCTATGCCGACCTGGAGGCGGACCTGCGCCGGGTCTTCGGCATTGCCGAAGCCATCGTCGTGGAATGCACGGAGGATCGCGACCGCGCGATCATGACGCGGATCGGCGAAGCGGCCGCCCATTTCCTGGAAGCGACGCTCCAGCCGGGCGAAATCATCGGCGTCTCCAGCTGGTCCGAAACCATTTTGAAGATGGTCGACAACATCCACCCCATGAAATCGGGCAAGGCAAAGTTCGTCGTCCAGACGCTGGGCGGCATGGGCGACCCCACGGTGCAGTTCCACGCCAACCAGCTTACCACCCGCCTTGCCAAGCTGACCGGCGCCGAAGCGCATCTCCTCAACACGCCGGGGGTGGCGCAATCGCGCGAGGCCAAGCTGGTCCTCCTCAGCGACACCTATGTGCGCGAAACGATGGACCTCTTCGGCAAGATCACCGTGGCCGTGGTGGGCATCGGCGCCATGGAGCCATCCGGCATGCTGGCGCGCAGCGGCAACGTCTTCACCTCCCGCGAGCTGGCGGCGGTGGAGGAAGCCGGCGGCGTCGGCGACATGAGCCTGCGCTTCTTCGATGCCGACGGGCGCTCCGTGAAAACCCCGCTGGACGAAAGAGTGATCGGCATGACGCTCGAAGAACTCTCGACCATCGACCGCGTGATCGCACTGGCCGGCGGCCAGTCCAAGACCCGCGCCATCCGCGGCGCCCTGCGCACCGGCGTCATCGATCTTCTGGTCACCGACAAGTTCACCGCGGAGCGCCTCGTCTCCGAAAACAACCAACAAGAAGCAGCGGAATAATCGTCATGGCTCGATTTGCAGGCAAGACCGTCGTCATCACCGGCGGCAACAAGGGCATCGGATACGCGATGGCCGAGCGCTTCGCCGCCGAGGGCGCCAACGTCGTCATCGCCTCGGTGGAGGCGCACGTGACGGACGCCGCCCGCGCGCTGGACGCCACCGGCGCATCAGTGAAGGGGTTCGTCTGCAACGTCACCGACAAGGAGCAGGTGCAGGCGCTTTATGCCTTTGCCGAAAAAGAGTTCGGCGGGGTCGACGTTTCAATCCAGAACGCGGGCATCATCACCATCGCCAAGGTGGAAGACCTGACCGAACAGGAATGGGACGCCACCATGGAGGTGAACACCAAGGGCGTGTTCCTGTGCTGTCAGGAGGCGATCCGCCTGATGCGCAAGTCCGGCAACGGGGGCGCTCTCGTCAACACCGCGTCGGGTCAGGCGCGGGCCGGTTTCATCTACACGCCGCATTATGCGGCCTCGAAGTTTGGCGTGGTCGGGCTGACGCAGAGCCTTGCCAAGGAAGTGGCGCTGGACGGCATCACGGTGAATGCCATCTGCCCCGGCATCATCAGGACCGACATGTGGGACTATAACGACCGTGTCTGGGGCAAGATGCTGGGTGATTTCGCACCGGGTGCGCTGATGGAAAGCTGGGTGCAGAACATCCCCATGAAGCGGGCCGGCGAAGGACGCGACGTTGCGGGCCTCGTCGCCTTCCTCGCCAGCGCGGATGCGGCCTACATCACCGGGCAGACGATCAACGTGGACGGCGGCCTGATCATGTCGTGACCGCCGGCCGGCGAGCCGCGCGGATCTTCACTCCGGCCTGTCCTTGCGGGCAGCTTCCCCATCCTGGCGCAGCCGCAGCAGCGAGCTGACACGCAAGGCGACAGCGTGGCCCATCCGCGTCTTGGTCGAGAGCACGGGCGTGGTGCGCGACACGTCCTGCGTCGCCTCCCGCTTGAGGATGTATATGCCCGAGCCGACGATGATGGCGACACCCAGATAGGTCTGCCAGACCGGCCACTCGCCGAAGAGGATGACGCCGAACAGGCTGCCCCAGATCATCTGCGAATATTGCATCGGCGCGACGACAATGGCCGACCCGCGCGAATAGGCCGAGACCATCAGCGTCATCCCGCACAGAACCAGAAGGGACGTGAGGCCGAAGAGCGAGAGGTCCACCAGCTTCACGTCCACATAAACGAACGGCAGCGCGAAGGCGGTGACCAGAAGATTGGTGATCATCGGATAGAGCACCATGACCACCACATGCTCGTCATTGCTGATCTTGCGCACGATGACCGCATTGAGCGCCGCGCAGAACGCCGCGCAGAGCGCCGCGATGTGCCCGCTGTTGATGGCGCTGACGCCCGGCCGCAGGACGATGAGCACGCCCACAAGCCCCACCAGAATGGCAAGCCCGCGGCGCAGACGGATCCGCTCGCCCAGAAGCGGCACAGCAAACAGCGTGATGAGCAAAGGCGTTGCGAAAATGAACGAATAGGCCTCCGAGAGCGGCAGAACCGCAAAGGCGTAGAAGGCGCAGATCGCAGACGTCGTCCCGCTGATGCTGCGCAGGACCACCCACCAGGGGTGGACCGGGCGCAACCGCCGCTGCGTGGGGTCCCCGATGAGGTAGAACGTGATGATCGGAAAGCCCATGAGCGCGCTGAAGAACACGATCTGGATGGGTGAGAATGTGGCGCCGAGCCCCTTCACGATCACATCGTGGGTGGAGAGGACGGCGTAGGCGGCAAGGCCGAGGAATGCCGCAAGACTGTCTTTCATAAATCACCGGTTCGGTGCCGCGGCATTTGCCACACGCGGGTAGAACGACCGCCGCACTGCCATGTCAACATGAATACGCCAAAATGCGGTGAAGCGGACGACCCCGCCCGTCCGGCGGTGGCCTGTCCAGCAATGGCCGACCCCATCATTGGTTCTCAATACGCCGCTGGCGCGCGATTCAGCCATGCTGATTGCGAAGGGGTGGTGACCGCACCCCCGCCCTTGCGCGCGGTCTGCGGGCGCGCGATAGCAGCACATGGTCGAAAGCTCCGCTGCCCCCGTCACCGCCACCCCCTCCGGTGGCACGAACACCCTGCGCGGTGTCGCGTTCATGGTGGCCACAACCGTCATCTTTGCCGCGCAGGACGGGCTTTCCAAAGCGCTGGCGGAAAACCATTCGGCCATCTTCGTGACCATGTGGCGCTACTGGGCCTTTGGCGCGGTGTGCCTCTTCCTTTTGTGGCGCAAGGGTTTTCGCGCGGGGCTCACCTCGGGCCAGCCCCGCCTTCAGATCATCCGTGGTGTGCTTCTCGCGCTCGAAATCTGCGTTGCCATCTCGGCCTTTGCACTGCTCGGCCTTGCGCCAAGCCACGCCATCTTCGCGTTCATGCCGCTTCTGGTGGTGGCGCTGTCGGGCCCCGTGCTGGGCGAAAAGGTGGGCTGGCGGCGCTGGACGGCAGTGGGCGTCGGGCTGATCGGGATGCTCCTCATCATCCGGCCAGGCACACGAGCGATCACGCCGGAAATTGGCGTTGCGATCCTCGCCATGGTGATGTTCGCGGCCTATCAGCTGATGACCCGCAAGGCCGCCCGCACCGACGCTGCCATGACGAGCTTCTACTACACCGGCCTCTTCGGCGCGCTGACCATGACCCTCATCGGACCGTGGTTCTGGTCCTCGATGACGGCGGGCGAGGCTGCCATGATGGCGATCCTGTGCGTCAGCGGGATGACCGGCCACTACCTCCTCATCAAGGCGTTTGAAGCGGCGGAGGCCTCGGCAATCCAGCCCTTCACCTACCTGCAGACGGTGCTCGCCTCTGCCATCGGCGTTGCGGTGTTCGGTGAAGTCGTCAGCCCGTGGACCATTCTTGGCGGCGCCATCGTGATTGGCGCCGGGCTGTTCGCCTTCTGGCGCGAACGGGTCCGGGCGAAGGCTCCACAGGCGCTTTAGAGCAATCGGCGCCGGAGAACGGCGGAGTTTGCAGCCGCGTTCCATCCAGACGATGGTGGGCCCGCCGCCGATTCGGTTGAACCCGGCGGCGATGCGACCGCTTGCGGCAAGGATCGACGACAATGAATGCACCGGCCACTTTGCCGCCCTGCCCGCACGATGATTTTTCGCCGGATCAGGCCGCAGCCTGGTCGAATGTGGCCGCACTGGTGGCCGCACGCGGCGTCGACCTTGTGGAGAAGACGGCGGGGCGCAGCAAGGCAGGCACCGGGCAGCTTGCAGTGCTGGGCAAGGCGGGCTCCGGCAAGACCCATCTCCTTGCGCGCCTCGTGAAGGATCTTGAAGCGGCGGGCGTGGTCCTCGCCGGCCCCGAGGAGGGCAAGCTCAAGCCGGGCCGCCGCACGCTTGCCATCGTCACGCCGACCAACAAGGCCGCCAGCGTGCTGCGTCAGCGCGGCGTTCCGGCGACCACGCTGCACAGAATGCTGTACCGGCCGCAGTTTCACCCCGACTATCAGCACGTTGTCGACTGGCTGACCGGCGAGCGGTCCGACCAGCCGGGCGAGATCGATGCCGCGCTTCTGGAACGCGCCCGCCAGTCCTATGCCGCCCACGCCTCGGTGGTGGGCGCGCTCGCCGTCGCCGGTCTCAGAGGCAGCGACTTCATCACCGGCTGGACACCGCGCAAGGACCCGCTCGACATCGGCTTTGTGGACGAAGGGTCCATGCTTGCCGAAAGCCATCTGACGGACCTGAAATCCCTGTTCAAAACGCTGGTGATGTTCGGCGATCCGGCACAGCTGGCCCCGGTGCGCGGCGGCGCGATGGTGTTCGATACGCTGCCGGCGCCGTCGATCATCCGGCTGTCCCGTGTCCACCGGCAGGCGGCCGACAGCCCCATTCTGGACCTTGCCCACGCGCTGGGCGAGGCGGACCTCAGCTTTGCCGCGTTCGAGCAGATGGTGGAGGACGCGGCGGCGCGGGACCCGCGGGTGGTGGTGGCCAGCCGGGTCGATGCCGACCTGATGCCGCGTTCGCCGGTGCTCGTCTGGCGCAACGATACGCGGATGCGGCTCATCCGCGCCTTCCGCACCGCGTTCGAGGCGCCGGGGGACCAGCTTCTGCCGGGCGAACCCCTCGTCTGCGACGGGATCGAGCTGCCCGCCAAACACCAGAACCGCCGGGTGGAGCTGGAGGCGCGGGGCCTCATCCGCGGGGCGCAGACCATCTACATGGGGCCGGGCAAGCGATCGGGGTTTGCCAAGCTCCATGTGATCGGCACCGAAGACCCGGTGGTGAGCTGCCGGGCCATCGTGCGCATCGAATCGCCGGACCAGGGCGAGCCGTTCATGCCGTTCGTCGCGAAAATGGGCGCGACCTTCGTGCACGGCGCCGCGCTGACGATCCACAAGGCGCAGGGCTCCCAGTGGGAAAACGTGCAGGTGTTCGCGCCGGATCTGCGCGCCGCAGCGCGGTCCGGCCTTGCCGATGGCGGAATGCCGCTGTGGAAACGCCTCGCCTACGTGGCGCTCACGCGGGCCGAACAGCGGCTCATCTGGGTGCTGCAGCCGCGCCTGTCCCGCCCGGCAGACCCGCTCCAGACGGATGACCTGCGCCCGCCGAGGCGCGCAGCAAGCCTCGCCGCCTGAACTGGGGCCCGGCCCGGTTCGCCTCAAGGGCGACGGGGCCGCCCATCCACAGCCTGCCCGTGAAATCCAGCAGCGCCGGTGTTAGAGCGGCATCCGGTGACCCGCGCTTCCGGACCCGGAGCCGCAAAACGAACGGAGCTGTCTTCATGCCCAATCCCGTGCGCGGCATTCTCTTCGACAAGGACGGCACACTGGTCGATTACGAGGCAACCTGGGCGCCGATCAACATCAAGGCCGCCGCATTCGCAGCTGCTGGCGATCAGACGCTTGCACGGCACCTCCTGCAGCTCGGCGGGCATGATTTGAGCACCGGCCGGATCAAGGGCGGCAGCCTGCTTGCCGCGGGCAACACCATCGAGATTGCAGACGCCTGGGTTGAGGCCGGCGCCCCGCACAAGGTGGCGCGCCTCACGCGTGAGCTTGACCGGATCTTTACCGGAGGCGCCTCCGCTGCGGTGGCCGTGCCCGGCGTTGTGCCGCTTTTCAATGCGCTTGAGCGCGCGGGAATCCGCACGGGTGTTGCCACCAGCGACAGCGTTGGCGGCGCACGGGTAACGCTGGACACCATAGGGCTGAAAGGGAAGGCCGGTTTTGTCGCCGGCTACGACAGCGGCCACGGCGTGAAGCCGGAGCCCGGCATGGCCGATGCCTTCGCCGCCGCGAGCAATCTGCCCCTGACGGATCTCGTGATGGTCGGCGACAACCTGCACGACATTCGCATGGGGATCGCGGCGGGCTATTCCCTGTGCATCGGGGTCCTGACCGGGACCGGCACGCGCGCAGAGCTTTCAGCCGAAGCCCACCACGTGCTCGCCGATGTCACCGAACTGCCCGCCTTGCTCCGGCAGCTCGATCGCTGGCCTAGCGAACCTTGAGGACCACCGCGCGGGACGGCACGGTGTCCGGCCGGCCAGGCATCGAAACGTAGGAGGGCGTCTCTTCCAGAATGTCCCAGATGCCATCCTTCGCCATCGCCACGATGCTGGCGCCAACGTCGCCGTCCCAGAGCGTATCCTTGACGGTGATGACCAGAACACCGCCCGATCGCGTGATCCGGACCAGCTCGGCAAAGCCTTCGGCGCCCACATGGCCTGTCGTGAAGACGCCAGCCGACACCACAGCGCCAAAATGGTTGTCCTCGAACGGCAGCGTCTCGCCCATCACGCCATAGCGGCACGCCTGGTAGACCCCCTTGGAGCGCGCAACCTCGAGCATCCCCTCCGAAATATCCAGCGCTTCGGCGGCATCGTAACCCGCAATCGCCATCCACTCGCCCAGAAGTCCGGTGCCGGCGCCTGCATCCAGAACAGGCCCCGCGCCTTTCGGCAGATGCCGGGTCAGCATGGCGAGGCAGATTGTGGGATGCCGGTAGCCAAGGCTCGCCATTTCAACATCGTAGCGCTTGGCCCAGGCATCATAGCGCTCGGCGACGTCCTTCGGGCTGGACGCGGCATAGACAACGTCGAGGCTCTTTGCAGCATCGTTGCTCATCGGAACTCCTTGTTCTTTTATTGCAGGCCGGGGCCCTTGCGCGACCACACTGCTGGCGCAGCGTTCACAACCATCCGGCCTTTGCGCCGACGCGCATGGCCGGCGTGGCCCCGCTTGATGATCCAATCCCGCGGGTGTTATCAGCCTGTGGTCTTTTTTGGAAGTTTGTTGAAATTTCATGACAGGAGCAAGACGAGGATGAACGAGACAGCGGCCTTCGAACACCTCAGAAGCGTCACGGAATTTGCAGGTCTCGACCGCGAAGATGTGAAGATCACCCGGCTGGGCGGCCTGACCAACATCGTCTTCCGCGTTCAGACGGCGGACCGCGACCTGCTCCTGCGCATTCCCGGTCAGGGCACCGAGAGCTACATCGACCGCAAGGTCGAAGCGCATAACGCGCGTGTGGCAGCCGATGCCGGCATCTCGCCGGAGGTCATCCACTTCGACGTGGAGAGCGGCCTGATGATCTCGCAATATGTGGATGCGCCGACAATGTCGCCGGAGCGCTTCCGCACGACGCCGGGGGCGCCGACCCGTGCGGCGGCGGTGTTTCGCCAGCTTCACCAGAGCGGCAAGACATTCGAGTTCCGGTTCGAACTCTTTGCAATGATTGACGACTACCTGCGGATCCTGAACGAGAAGAACGCCAAGCTGCCCGAGGGCTACAATGACGTGGTGGCGGAAGCCGGCGCCGTTCGCGAAGCGCTGAACGCCCATCCGGCCGCCCTTGCGCCCTGCCATTGCGACCCGCTTTGCGAGAATTTTCTCGACACCGGGACGCGCATGTGGGTGGTCGACTGGGAATATTCCGGCATGAACGACCCGCTGTGGGACCTTGGCGACCTTTCCGTCGAAGCCGGTTTCGGCCCCGAAGAAGACCGGGAGCTGATGGAGGCCTACGTGGGCGGCAAGGTGGACGCCGCAACCTACGGCCGGATGGTGATCTACAAGGCGATGTGCGATCTGTTGTGGACGCTCTGGGGCCTGATCCAGCATGCCGACGGAAATCCGGCAGAGGATTTCTGGGCCTACGCCACCGAACGCTTCGCTCGCTGCCGCACGCTGATGGCCACGCCCGACTTTGCCCGACATCTTGCAGCGGTAAAGGCCGGCAGCGCCTAAGTTGTGGGCTCGCAGGACAGAACGATGCCGTCATTCTCCGCGATCTGACGCACCATCTCGGCCGGCGGCGGCCTGTCGCAGACCAGCGTGCTGACGGTGGCGAAACCGCAGACCGCCACCGGCGCGAGGTTGCTGAACTTGGTGTGATCCGCCACCACCATCGTGCCGAGCGATTGCTCGATCATGCAGCGGGCGATTTCCGCCTCCTGAAGGTGGAAGTTCATGAAGCCGCTTTTTGCGTGCACGGCGCCGATGGAGAGAATTGCAAGCCGCGCCCTGAACTGGCGCATGAAGCTGATCGCAGTCTCGCCGAAGATGCCGTTGTCGTCGGATCGGACCTCGCCGCCGGTAACGTGCACGCGGTTGCCCGTGCCGCGCACCAGCGTTCGGGCAATCTCGGTGCCGTTGGTGATGACGAAGAGATCGCGGTGGCCGAGCAGCGCCTGCGCGAGGTAGGCAGTGGTCGACCCGCTGTCGATCATCAGCGTATCGCCGTTGCGCACCTGGGCGGCCGCCAGCGCAGCCAGCGCGCGCTTTTCCTCCGGCTGCTGATTCATCCGCTTGCGAAAATCCGCTTCGGCGCTGCCGCCCGGCAGCACCACGCCCCCATGAACGCGGATGACTTGCCCCTGCGCCTCCAGCGCCTTGATGTCCCGCCGCACGGTTTCATCGGACACGGCAAGGCGGCTGGCAAGATCCATCACCGAGCAGGAGCCGGCCAGCTCAAGGGCGCGCATGATGGCCATATAGCGCTGGTTCTTGTGCATCATGACCGAGGGCGCCTCCACCAAACATCAGACGCTCGAAGATAGTCATTCTTCGGGCGATGCGAATGGGGTTTTTGGCTTTTTGTGGCAATTCCGTTGACATTTGTGGTCAGACCGGGAATTTGTGAGGTCTTCCAACGATGTGCCGACCCATGCTGTTCGCATGTCGCCCTCAACGCCAATCGTCGTGGCGTGCCTGCCCCGCGCAGCCCAAGTCCGGAAATTCTCCGGCGCCACCGATCGAGAAAGGATAGTTGTCCATGGCAGTGATGACCCGAAGCTTCGCGACACCCCGCTTCAAAGCCGTTCGTCTTGCGGGGGCCGCAGCCCTCCTGGCCGGAACCTTCATGGCAGGTGCAGCCTCGGCCCAGACCGTTCCGGAAACGGACCGCCCGATCAAGCTCACGATCAACGACTGGACCGGCCAGGAAATCACGACCCGGATCATGGGCGGTGTCCTGGAAGAGATGGGCTACGAGGTCGAATACGTGCAGGCCGACTATCTCGCCCAGTTCGCCGGGCTGGAAAGCGGCGACCTGACCGCAGCCATGGAAATCTGGGAAACCACGGGCAAGGCCGCTCTTCAGGAAGCAGTCAAGACCGGCAAGGTCGAAGACCTCGGCGAGACCGGCCTCCAGGCCAAGGAAGACTGGTGGTATCCGGCCTACGTGGCCGAGCTGTGCCCCGGCCTGCCGGACTGGAAGGCCCTCAACGACTGCGCCGAACTCTTCTCCAGCCCGCAGACGGCTCCCAAGGGCCGGTACCTCGGCGGCCCCGTCACCTGGGGCGGTCATGACGACGAGCGGGTCGAGGCGCTTGGCCTCGACTTCGAGGTCATGCACTCGGGCACCGATGCCGCGCTCGTGGCCGAGATCATGTCCGCCTATCAGCGCGAGAAGCCGATCCTCGCCTGGGTCTATGCCCCGCACTGGCTGCCGATGCGCCTTGACGGCGAGTGGGTGCAATTCCCCGAGTACGAGGACGCCTGCTACGAGGACCCCAGCTGGGGCACCAACCCGGACATGGCCTACGATTGCGGCAAGCCGTTCGGCTGGGTGAAGAAGGTCGCGTGGACCGGCGGCGAAGAAGTCTGGCCCGCAGCCTACGAGGCCATCCGCAACTTCAAGCTCACCAATGACGATGCGGGCGACCTCATCGGCAAGGTCGACGTCGACGGGATGCCGCTGCAGGCGGCTGTTGACGGCTGGCTGAAGGACAACAAGGACACCTGGCAGAGCTGGATCCCCAAGAGCTGACTTGAACGGATCGGTCGGGACAGCCTTGCCCGGCCGATCCACCAGACTTCCCTTCAAACAGCCACAGGATTCTCCATGATCGAGGCACCAGCCTTGGGACCCGACACTGCATTGCAGGCGGACACCTCGAGCGATGAGCCGGCGGCAGTAAAGCTCTCCTGCCGCAACCTTTGGAAAATCTTCGGCGACGAAGGCGAAATCCGCGATATGGTCGCGGAATCCGGTGGTTCACCCGATCCCGCCGCCCTTTCGAAAGCAGGCCTGACTGCGGGCGTCCGCAATGTCAGCCTCGACGTGCGCGAAGGCGAAATCTTCGTGATCATGGGGCTTTCCGGCTCCGGCAAGTCCACCATCATCCGCTGCCTGTCCATGCTGCTGCGCCCCAGCGCCGGCGAGCTTTCCTTTGAA
This sequence comes from Acuticoccus sp. MNP-M23, assembly GCF_031195445.1. Lineage (NCBI taxonomy): Bacteria > Pseudomonadati > Pseudomonadota > Alphaproteobacteria > Hyphomicrobiales > Amorphaceae > Acuticoccus > Acuticoccus sp. MNP-M23. The sequence goes on along the minus strand of NZ_CP133480.1, from coordinate 2,033,995 downwards.
GGACGGGACCTCCTTGCCTGTTCCCGCAAGGATCTCATCGAGATGCGTCGGCACAAGATGAGCATGGTGTTCCAGCATTTTGCGCTGCTGCCCCACCTCTCCGTCGTTCGCAACGTTGCCTTTCCGCTGGAAGTGCAGGGCGTCAGCCGGGCCGAGAGCGAGGCCAAGGCGCGGGAGATGATCGACCTCGTGGGCCTCAAGGGGCGCGAGGACGACTTTCCGGATGCGCTTTCCGGCGGCCAGCAACAGCGGGTCGGCATTGCCCGCTCGCTCTCGACCGAACCCGAGCTGTGGTTCCTTGACGAGCCCTTCTCTGCCCTCGACCCGCTGATCCGCCGCGAGATGCAGGACGAGTTCCTGCGGCTGCAACGGGTCCTCAACAAGTCGATCGTTTTCATCACCCATGATTTTGACGAAGCAATCCGGATCGCAGACCGCATCGCAATCATGAACCACGGCGAGGTCGTCCAGATCGGCACGCCGGAGGACATCGTCGTGCGGCCCGCCTCCCCTTACGTGGAGGAATTCACGCGCGCGGTCAGCCGCTCGAAGGTTTTGTCGGCCCGCGCGCTAATGGAAGGGTTCGACCCTGCTGTCAGCCACGCCGGCGAGATCGGCGCGTCCGAGCGGGTCTGCGACTTTGCCGTAAGAGTTGTCGGCGAAACCGAGCCCTTCGCGGTGGTCGACAAAAGGCAGAAGCGGATCGGCCAGATCAACCGCGAGGCCGTCATCGCCCTGCTTGCGGAGGGGTAATGAGCATCGCCGCCACCATCGCCGCCCGCCCTGCGCCCTCGGCCCGCAACAACGCCCTTTTCTGGTGCGTCGCCCTTGCCGTGCTCGCCGTGATCTTCGTCGTCGCGCCCAATGTTCCGCTGCTGGACGATCCGCGCCGGGAATTCGTCATCCCGTTCGCCAGCTGGATCTCCGATGGCATGGATTTCCTCGTCGACGATCTCAGCTTCGGTCTCTTCACGTTCGAGGATTTCACGCGGGGGGTTGCCTATGTGCTGTCCCTTCCGCTTGCCGCCCTGACTGCGCTGCTGGCCTCGGGGTGGACGGTGCCGCTGACCGAGGTGGACATCGCGCCGCTGCCCTGGTTCGGGCTGCTGCTGGCAATGGTCTTCATGGGATGGCGCGTTGGCGGCACGGGGCTCGCCGTGCTGATGTTCGCCTGCTTTGCCTACCTCGCCGTCTTCGACCAGTGGCAAAGCGCGATGATCACCCTCTCCTCGGTGCTGGTTGCCGTGCCCATCGGCATCCTCGTCGGGCTTTTGCTCGGCATTCTGGCCTACAAGCATTCAGCCTCCGAGCGGGTCATCTCCCCCATTCTGGATCTGATGCAGACCGTCCCGGTCTTTGCCTACCTGCTGCCGGTTCTCGTTCTCTTCGGCTTCGGCCAGGTCTCCGCGATGATCGCGACCATCATCTACGCCATGCCGCCCATGGTCCGCGTGACCATCGTTGCGCTGCGCTCGGTCCCCGGCGACCTCCTGGAATTTGGCGACATGGCCGGCTGCACCCCGCGTCAGATGCTGTGGCGGATCGAGCTGCCGGCCGCGCGCGATAGCCTGATGATCGGCGTCAATCAGGTGGTGATGCTTTCGCTCAACATGGTGATCATCGCCTCGATGATCGGTGCCGGCGGGCTGGGGCGCGACGTGCTGACGTCGCTGAAGCGCCTCGCCATCGGCGATGCGCTGGAGGCGGGTGTCGCCATCACGCTCCTCGCCATCGCCATCGACCGGCTGTGCCAGGCGCTTGCCAACCGCGGCCGCAAGGCGCCTCGCGCTGACCGCCACGGGCTGCTGGCGGTATCGACGCCACTCGGCGTCCTCGTCATTCTCGGCCTCGGGATGCTGGTTGCTGCGCTGTTTCCGGCGCTGTCGATCTATCCGCAGGCTCTCGTTCTGGACACCGGCCCCTTCTGGGACGAGCTGATCCGCCTCATCAACATCCACCTTTACGACACGCTCGACGCGATCAAGGCATTCCTGCTGATCCATGTGATGATCCCGGTGAAGCGCCTTCTCGTCGAGGTGCCGTGGCTGGCAGTGGCAACCGGCGTTGCGCTCCTCGGATGGCGCCTTTCCGGCTTGCGCCTTGCGGCGATGCTCTTTTGCATGTCCGCCTTCATCGCCTTCACCGGCAACTGGGAAAAGGCGATGGTCTCGGTCTATCTGTGCGGGACGTCCGTGGTGATTGCGTGCCTCATCGGCATACCGATCGGCATCTGGTCCGCCGCCAGCAGGCGCGCCCGCAAGATCATCTCCATCGGCATCGACACGCTGCAGACGCTGCCGAGCTTCGTCTATCTGATCCCGGTGGTGATGCTGTTTCAGGTGGGCGACTTCTCGGCGATGATCGCCATCGTCCTTTACGCCATCGCGCCCGCGGTGCGGTACACCGACCATGGCCTCCGGCAGGTCCCGACCGAAACCATCGAGGCGGCGACCATGTCCGGCTGCACGCCCTCGCAGATCCTGTGGCGCGTGAAGCTGCCGCTGGCGACGCCGCAGATCATGCTCGGCGTCAACCAGACGATCATGATGGCGTTGTCCATGCTCGTGATTACCGCACTCGTGGGCACCAGCGACCTTGGCCAGGAGGTCTACATCGCCCTCACCCGCGCCGACGTGGGCATGGGCATTGTGGCCGGCGTGTCCGTGGCATTCATTGCCATGACGGCGGATCGGCTGATTGGCGCGTGGGCCGCCGAGCGCAGGCGCAAGCTGCACCTCAGCTGAGGATTGCTTGCGCGCCGCCGGTGCCACCGGCGGCTTCAATCCATTTTGCGGGCAACGCGGGATGGACGGCGCAAGCGGTCAATCTGGACGAAATTCTTCAAATGCGCGGGTTGTGACGCTGGTCACGTGAAGATGACGAAGCCGTCATCATCTTCAATGCATCGGCAACGGGCCGGAACCCGAAACAAACATTGCAAGCATCTGGAGAATTTCGACCATGAATATCAAGAAAACCATTGTCGCTGCTTCCACCGCAATCGCACTGTCTGCAGCAGCTGTCGCAGCCCCCACCGCCGCTTCTGCAACCCCCTTCGCCGCGCTGAAAAGCGCCCAGATCGAAACCGGCGCGACCGCCGTCGATACCGTGGGCAGCCGCAGCAGGCGCCATCGCCGCCCGCATCGCGGCCACCGCGGCCGCCACTTCAACAACGGTGCAGCGGCTGCCATCGGCTTCGGCGCGTTCGCCCTCGGCGCGGCCCTTGCCGCCAACGCTGCCCCGCAGCGGGTCTACTGCCGCAACGTGCGCACCGAGCGCTGGAGCCCGCGCCGTGGCGCCTACGTCATCCGCATCAAGCGCGTCTGCAACTGACGCGCACTTCAATTACAGGAAAAGACTTTTCAATCTGCCGATACATATTTGTTTCTTATAGTGATTTCAGTACCAGTCGGCCCGCCCCTGTTTCAGGGGTGGGCTTTTTAATGATGACCACCGCCTGCTGGCCGAGGCGGGCCCGGCAAGTATGGAACCACCGGAAAAATTCGAGGCAGCGCTCTCGTTCGGTGCGCTGGTCCGCTTCGGGCAGAAAAACCGCCCGAAGCGTTGTTCAGTTCTAGAACTTGAACTCGTCGACATTCTCCGGCGTGACGATCTTGGCCGGACCGAGGACGACCTCGCCAGCCTTGCCGACCGTGTAGGACCCAAGCCGGCCGGCGTCAAAGGTCTCGCCCTCTTCGCCGGTGATCTTGCACATCGCAACCGCCTGCGCGGCATGGTAGGCGAGGTAGCCGAGATCGGTCACGTTCCACCAGATGTCCTGAACCGAACCGTCCTCGATGTATTTGCGGATCAAGGAGGCCGGGGCGAGGCCGGTGAGCTTGATCTGGCCCGTCATGCCGGCCTCTTCGAGGGCGCGGGCGGCTGCGGGAAGGCCGATGCCGGCGGGCACGATGATGCCTTTGAGGTCCGGGTAGGTCTGGGCCAGCGCAAGCGCCTGCTGCTGGTTCACCTGCTCGCTTTCCTCGCCATAAACCACCGTCACAAGCTCAAGGCCGCTATAGTCGGGGTTGCTGTCCAGTTCGCCGCGCATCTGCTCGATCCAGGCGTTCTGGTTCGTTGCTGTCGGCGTCGAGGACAGGATTGCGAATTTCCCTTTTCCGATCATGTCGTTCATCGACTGGAGCATCATCTCGGCAAGGCTTGAGCCGAGCGCCTGGTTGACGAACACGGTCCGCGCGCCCTGCGCCACATCGGAATCGTAGGAGATCACGCGCACGCCATTGGCCGCCGCGCGCTTGAGCGCCGGGGCAACGGCATTGGCGTCGTTGCCGGAGATCGCAATCACGTCGACCTGCTGCGCGACGAGGTTGTTGATGAACTCCACCTGGGCTTCCGCGGTCGCCTGGCTGGGCGCGGCCTGAATGACGGTGCCGCCCATTTCGCCCGCAGCTTCCTTGGCGCCGTCATTGGCGACCTGGAAGTAGGGGTCGGTGTCGAGCTTGGGCAGGAAGCCGATGGTGCCGGGCTCGGTCAGGCAGTCCTGCGCCTGTGCCGCGCCGGTCAACAAAACGGCGGTGCAGACCGTCGCAAGCAGTGTTCTCTTCAGCATTGTTGTTTCCTCCATGGGTTGTTCTTTGGCCGTAATTCCTCAGGCGTTTCTTGTGCCGCCCAAGACCTTGTTGTCCCGCCGGCGCCTTGCGCTGGCGACGACGCGGGGGACGAACGTGCCGGCGAGCAGGGCCGCAATCAGCATGATGCCGATCAGCGTGCTCTGGGCGTCGCCGCCGACCCCGTTGATGCCGAGAAGGTTGCGGATCAGCGCAACGAGGCAAAGCGCGCCCACAACGCCGACCACCCCGCCCTTGCCGCCGAACACGCTGACGCCGCCGAGCATCGCGATGGTGATGACGTCCAGCTCCATGCCGAACGCGTTGTTGGCGCGCGCATTGGCAAGGCGTGCGGTGTAGATGATGCCGGCGATGGAGCAGATGACGCCCGAAAACACGAACAGTCCGAAGCGGATCCGCTCAACGGAAATGCCGGAATACAGCGCCGTCATCGGGTTGCCGCCGATGGCGAAGATGCGCCGGCCGAGGATGGTTCGGTGCAGCACCACCGCAAAGATCGGCAGGATCACCAGGAAGGGCACGATGGTCCACGGTACGGGCAGGCCGGCAACGTTGGTGAAGCCGAAATCCAGCAGCGCATCGGGCAGCACGTTCACCGAACCGCTGCCGAGCAGCATGTACCCGATGCCCCGGAACAGCGCCATCGTGCCCAAGGTGACGACGAGCGAGGGGAGCCCCACCACCGTCACCAGCGCACCGTTGAAGGCGCCGAGCAAACCGCCCGAAACGAGCGTGAGCACGATTGCGGGCGCCAGCGGCATTCCCGCCTGAAGGAGAAGGCCGAGGACCACGCTGGTGAGGGCAAGGGTGCTGGCCACCGACAGGTCGATGTCGCGGGTGATGAGGAGCAGCATCATCGGCAGGACAATCAGCGCACGCTCGGACACGCCGGCAATCATCTGCGAGATGTTGAAGGCGCTGCCGAAATTCTTGAACGCCAGAAAGCCGATCAGGAGCACGGCAACGGCCACCGCGCAGATGAAGGCGTCCCAGTTGGAAATCCAGGCGGGTCTCTTCATGGCGTGGCCCTGCGCTGCAATCTTCGTTCGTGGCGGGCCGCGATCTTGGCGTCGATGGTGATCGCCACCAGAATGACGAGGCCGTAGATCCCCTGCAGCCAGAGCGGATCGACGCGCACCAGGACGAGCCCGTTGCGGATGATGAGAAGCGCCAGCGCACCGAGCACGATGCCGAGAACGGTGCCCGATCCCCCGCGGATCGCGACACCGCCGACCACCACCGCAGCCACCACCGTCAACTCGAAACCGAAGGCGACGCGGGCATCCACCGTGGCATAGCGCGAGGCCCACAGGGCACCCGTCAGCCCCGCCAGCGCGCCGGCCAGAACGAACGCGCTGAAGATGCGCCGGGTGGAGGGTATGCCGATGAGGTCGGCACCGCCGGGGTTCGAGCCGACGCCATACAGCTCGCGCCCCCACCGGGTGCGGCTGAGGACGAAGGCCGCGACGGCCAGCACGACCACCGCCAGAAGCACGATCAGCGGAATGCCGAGCACCTCGGTGCCTGCAAGGGCGAGCCAGTGCGCCGGAACCTCGTCGGCGCTGATCTGGTCGCCGCCGGCCCACAGCGAGTGGAGGCCGCGAAAGATCGACATTGTGCCCAGCGTGGCAACGATGGACGGCACGCGCCCATAGGCGATGATGAGGCCGTTGATGCTGCCGAGCCCTGCGCCCAGCACGCAGGCGAAGGCCACCCCGGCAATGGCCGGGAGTTCCGGGTTGGCGGACATCAGGCCCGCGGAGGTGTAGGCCGTCAGCCCGATCACGGACGCGACGGAAAGGTCGATGTTGCGCGTCAGAATGACGAGCATCTGGCCGAGTGCGACGAAGCCGAGGAGAGCCGCGTCCATGGTGAGCGGCGTCAGGTTCGCCGGACTCATCATGCGCGGGTTGATGATCGTCACCGGGATGATGACGGCAAGGATCGCAACCAGAAGCCCCACCTCGCGCCGCTTGAGAAGATTGCGGAGCGATTGCGCAAAGGACTGCTGCGCCGGTGCCTCCGGCACCTCATGCGTTTCGGGTCCGGCGTCCACCGGCGCCGCGCTGCGGGTGGCGGCCTCCAGCACCTTGGGGGCGGTTGCCTCGGCGCGATCGAACGTTGCGACCTGGCGGCCTTCATTGAGGACGACGATGCGGTCGCACATCCCCAGAAGCTCAGGCATCTCCGAAGAGATGAGGACGATCGCCAGCCCCTGTCTGGCAAGGTCGGCGATCATCGCATGGACTTCGGCCTTCGACTGGACGTCGATGCCCTGGGTCGGCTCGTCGAGAATCAGGATGCGGGGCCGGGTGGCGACCCATTTCGCCAGCACCACCTTTTGCTGGTTGCCGCCGGACAGGCCGGAAATTTCCTGGTCGAAGCTGGCATAGCGCAGCTTCAGCCGCTCCAGCTGCTCCTTCACCGCGCCGATTTCGCGCTCGCGCTGCAACAGGCCGTGGTGGGTGCAGCGCTCCAGCACGGTGAGGGAGCCGTTCACGAAGATGGGAAACTCGGCAATCAGGCTTTGCGAGAGGCGGTCCTCGGACACGTAGGCAATGCCCTTGCGCATGGCCTCCCCCGGCGAACCGATGCGGACCGGCGCGCCGTCGATCGCAATGTCGCCGCTGCTGGGCCGCGTGATGCCGAAGATCGTGCGCGCCACCTCAGTCCGGCCGCTGCCGACCAGCCCGCCTATCCCCAACACCTCGCCCGCGCGCACATTGAACGAAATGCCGGAATATTCGCCGGCACGGCTGAGATCCTCCACTTGCAGGATGACATCGCCGGGCGGTTGATCGCGCTCCGGATATCCGGCGACGAGGGTGCGGCCGGCCATCAGGTTGATCGCGTCCTGCCGGGTCAGCACATCAGCCGGCTCCACCGTCAGAAGCTCGCCATCGCGCAGGACGGCAATGCGGTCGGACACGTCGAAGATCTCGTCCATCCGGTGACCGACGAAGACGATGCCGACGCCGCGCGCCTTCAGTTGAGCGACCACCGCAAAAAGCTTCTGCACCTCGCGGTGGGAAAGCGCCGCGGTCGGCTCGTCCATGATGAGAATGTCGGCGTCCGACGACAGCGCGCGGGCCACTTCGACAAGCTGCTGCTCGGAGACGCTCAGTGTCCGCAGCGGTTGCGACGGCGAAACATCAAGCCCGATGGTGTCCAGAATTTCGGCCGCGCGGTCGGCCATCGCGCCGGTGTCGATCACCCCTAGCGATGTTTCGGGGAAACGGCCGAAGAAGATGTTTTCGGCAACGCTGAGGTCCGGAAAAAGGCCCGGATGCTGGTGCATCACCGCAATGCCGGCACGCTGCGCGCTCAGCGGCGAGTCCCAGACCCGCGCCTTGCCGCCCATTTCCACGCTGCCCTCGTTGGGCGGATAGACACCGGCAAGCACCTTGACGCAGGTGCTCTTGCCCGCACCGTTCTCCCCCAGAAGCGCCAGCACTTCGCCCGCGCGAATGTCGAACGAGACGTTGTGGATGGCCACCGTGCCGCCGAACCGCTTGGTGGCGCCGACCAGCCGCAAGAGAACCTTGCCCTCTTCAGCTTCCGCGGGATCGGAGTCTCCCCCCCGCTCGGAAATGTCCGGTGCTTCTTGCAAAGAAGCCTCCTTTGCGCCCCAACAAACCACGGCCCCGCTGAAAAACGGGCCTTGGATAATGGCGAGGTTAGGCTCCGGACTTTTCCCAAGTCAATAAATACTTCCAAATGAAGTATGTATTGACGATGGCCTGCCCGCCCCTATGCTGAAAGCGCGTGCCAGCCATCGGCAGCGGCACAAATTGACCGTACGGACCGTTTGCGGGACACAACCGGCGAACAAAGGTCGGATGGAATACGAAGAGGCATGGTGGGACAAAAGCCAACAGCCACAACGGGCGGCGGCCGCGACCGGTCCATGCAGCAAAGTCCCAACCGGGGCTCCAACCAGATTGCCGTGCGCAGCTACAACGAGCGCCTTATTCTTCAGCTCGTCAGATGGCATCCCGGCCTCACCAAATCGGAAGCCATCCGCGCGACCGGACTGTCGCCCAACGCCGTGTCTGTGATCTTCCGCTCGCTGGAAGATGCGGCGCTCATCATTCGGGATGCGCCCATCAGGGGCCGGATCGGCCAGCCGTCCACGCCGGTGCGCCTCAACCCTGATGCACGGCTTTATGCCGGCCTCAAGATCGGGCGGCGAAGCGCCGATCTCGTCCTCATCGACTTTGTGGGCACCGTGCGCGCCTCGGTGTCGTCCGCCTATCCGTTTCCCACACCTGACGGCATTCAGGCGTTTGCAAAATCCGGGATCAGGCAGATCCTGAAATCCGCCCGCGTTCCCCGTGACCGGGTGCTGGGGCTCGGGATCGCGATGCCGTTCGAGATCTGGGGGTGGAACGCGGAAATCGGCGTGCCGCAGGGCACACTGGACGCCTGGCGCGACGTGAAGCTCACAGAGCTTCTGTCGCGGACCGTCCCCTGGAGCATCATCACAGCGAACGACGCGACCGCGGCCTGCGTTGCCGAGATGAGTTTCAACATGAACGGCGACACGCAGGACGCCATCTATCTGTTCGTCGGCACGCTCATCGGCGGCGGTGTCATCCTCAACGGCAGTGTCTTTCTCGGCCGCACGGGCAATGCCGGCGGCTTCGGGCCGTTCCGTGTGCCGGGCGGTGAACCGGGTGCAGACCGCCTCATCGACCACGCCTCACTCACCGTGCTCGACCAGATGCTCCGCGACGCGGGTCACGACCCTGCCAGCTTGCGAAACGACCCCGACGGATGGACAGCGCATCCGGCCATCGTAGAGGCATGGCTCGATCTGGCAGCGCGCGGGATCGCGCATGCCATCGCCTCCTCGCTCTCGATCATCGACTTTGAAACGGTGGTGATCGACGGGAGCTTCCCGCCCGACGTGCGCGACACGCTGGTTGCGAAAATCCGCGATACGTTCAGCGCGATGGACCGTCAGGGGCTTTCCGATCCTGCAATAAAGGCCGGACACTGGGGCTCCATCGCCCGCGCCGTCGGTGCAGCCGCACTGCCGCTGAACGCAAGCTTCTCCATCGACCAGAACACGCTGATGCGGAGCTGACGGCCAACGCGCGACGGGCTGGGCTTCGCAGCTGGCATCCTTGGGAGATCGGCCGGCAGATCTCGTTCGCGAACCTCCTCGGCTGCAGCACCTTCATCCGGTCGGCCTGCCCGCGGGTTTATGTCGCGGTGTGCCCACAGTTCTGATCGCCGTGGCGCAGGCAGGAATCGTCCCGCTTTCCATTCGGCGGCGAGCCGCCCCCGTGCCCGGCCGCCGGGCGTTCTGCAAACAAAAGGGTGATCATGAGAAGACGCATGGATCTGCGCTGCAAAGGCGCGCGCCATTACCTCTCATTGCCGGCTGGAGTCGTCGTCAGCTCCCACCAGAATGCAACCACTCACTTGGGAAGACGGAGGGACTGCGTTATGGTCTCGCCAAAGACGAAAACAAGAAAAATAATTCGATCCGGAGGATCCCCATGAAACGCCTTGAGACAAACCGGCGCACGTTCCTTAAAGCTGGCGCCGCCACGGCTGCTGTTGGTCTGTTCGCGCCTGCCGTCCACGCCCAGGCCCGCACCGTGCGCGTCGGCTACGTCACGCCGCAGACCGGGCCGCTCGCGGCCTTCTCCGAGGTCGACCAGTACATCATCGACGGTGTGCTGAAGGCGGTTTCGGGCGGCATCAAGTCCGGCAGCCGCACCTACAACCTCGAAGTCATCGTCAAGGACAGCCAGTCCAACCCCAACCGCGCCGCAGACGTCGCCAAGGAACTCATAATCGACGATGAGATCGACATCATGCTGGTGGGCAACACGCCGGAGACCACCAACCCGGTCTCCACCATCGCCGAGATCGAGCAGTACCCCGTGATCTCTTCGCTGGCGCCGTGGCAGCCGTGGTTCATCGGCCGGCAGGGCAACCCGACGGACCCGTCGAGCTGGAAGCCATTCGACTATGGCTACCACTTCTTCTGGGGGCTGGAGGACGTGATTGCCGTCTTCACCAACATGTGGAACCAGCTGGACACCAACCGCATGGTCGGCGGCCTGTTCCCCAACGATGCCGACGGCAACGCCTGGGGCGACCCGCAGGTGGGCTTTCCGCCGGCTTTGACGGCAGCCGACTTCAAGCTCCTCGACCCCGGCCGCTACGAGAACCTGCAGGACGACTTTTCCGCCCAGATCTCGGCGTTCAAGAACGGCGATTGCCAGCTCCTCACCGGCGTCGTCCTCCCGCCGGACTTTGCCACCTTCTGGACCCAGGCCGCGCAGCAGGGCTACCGCCCCAAGGCCGCATCCGTCGGCAAGGCGATCCTGTTTCCCTCCGCCGTCAACGCCATCGGCGACGCCGCCGAAAACCTGTCGTCCGAGGTGTGGTGGTCCAACGTCCACCCGTTCAAGTCCTCGCTGACGGGGCAGAACGCGGGCGAGGTCTGCGCCGGCTACGAGGACGCGACCGGCAACCAGTGGACCCAGCCGCTCGGCTTCGCGCATGCGCTGTTCGAGGTGCTGGTCGACGTTCTGAAACGCACCGACGATCCGCGCGACGGCGACGCCGTGGCCGCGACCATTGCTGCCACCGACATGAACACCATCGTCGGCCCCATCAAGTGGGACGGTGCGAACCTGCCCCCCTTCGCCCAGAAGAACGTGACCAAGACGCCGCTGGTGGGCGGCCAGTGGCGCAAGGGCGACAACGGCCGGTTCGAGCTTGTCATCGTCGACAACCAGACCTACCCGGACATTCCGGTCGCCAGTGAAATGAGGCCGATCAGCTGAGCGAACCGGGCGCGCCGCCCGGAGAGCCGGCCGTGCTTCTGGAAATCCGCAACCTCAACCGCGCCTTCGGGGCGGTGACCGTCGCCGACGACATCTCGCTCGATGTCGCGGAGGGGGAGGCGCTCGGCATCATCGGCCCCAACGGGGCGGGGAAGTCGACGCTCTTCAACCTCATCACCGGCCGCGTTGCGCCGCAAGGCGGCTCGATCCGGCTCGACGGGGCGGAGATCAGCCGCCTGCCGGCGCGGCGGCGCGTCAACCTCGGCATCGGCCGCAGCTTCCAGATCCCGCAGCCGTTCGAGCAGATGACGACCTACGAGAATGTCTCCGTCGCCGCCTGTTTCGGCGCAGGCGGTTCGGAGCGCGCCGAGCAAGGGAGTGTGGTCGAAGTCCTCCACCGCACCGACCTCCTCGCCAAGGCAAACCTCCCGGCAGGCTCCCTCTCGCTGCTGGAGCGCAAACGCCTCGAAATGGCGCGCGCGCTCGCCACCCGGCCGCGGCTCCTGCTCTTGGACGAAATTGCCGGCGGCCTCACCGATGCCGAATGCACCTCGCTGATCGAGACGATCCGCCAGATCAACGCGGACGGCACCACCATCGTGTGGATTGAGCACGTCACCCACGCGCTGCTTGCCGTCGTGTCCCGCCTCGTTGCGCTCGATTTCGGCAAGATCATCGGCGAGGGCGATCCCGAGGCGGTGATGGCCAGCGATGCCGTCCGCCGCATCTATCTCGGAATGGAAGTATGACCGCGCGCGGCGAACGGCGGGAGGCGGCCCCGTGAAGCTCCTCGAAACCCGCGAACTCACCGCATTTTACGGCGATTTTCAGGCGCTCTACGGCATCGACGCCCATGTGGACGAGGGCGAGACCATCGCCATTGTCGGTGCCAACGGGGCCGGCAAGTCGACGCTGCTGGGCGCCATCACGGGCCTGCGGCAGACCCCGGCAGGCATGGTGGAATTCGACGGCCGGACCATCGGCGGCATGAAGCCCGCCGAGATCATGGCACGCGGCATCGCCCTGGTGCCGGAGGGGCGCAAGCTCTTCCCCTCCCTCTCGGTGGAAGAAAACCTGATGATCGGCAACTACGGCCGCAAGGTGCGCGGCCACTGGAGCCTCGACGCCATCTATCGCCTCTTCCCCGTACTGAAGGAGCGCCGCACGCAGGCTGCCACCTCGCTGTCGGGCGGCCAGCAGCAGATGGTGGCGCTCGGCCGGGCGCTGATGTCCAACCCGCGCCTTCTCCTCTGCGACGAGATCAGCCTCGGCCTCGCCCCCTCCGTGATCAAGGACATCTACGCAGCCCTCGACGAGATCCGGGCCGAGGGCGCCTCCGTGGTGGTGGTCGAGCAGAACATCAGCCAGGCGCTTGCCGTCGCCGACCGCATCTACTGCCTCCTCGAAGGCCGTGTGACACTCACCGGCCGCCCCGATAACCTCCGGCGCGACCAGATCGCCCGCGCGTATTTCGGGGGCTGAGCGATGATCGTTGCCGATACCCTCATCCAGGGCATTCTGCTCGGCGGCCTCTACGCCCTCTTCGCCACCGGGCTCAGCCTCATCTTCGGCGTGATGCGCCTCGTCAACCTTGCGCACGGCGACCTGATGGTGGTGGCGGCATTCGCCATCCTCATCGGCGTGGAAGCGCTGGGCCTGCCGATCATCGTCGCGGCAGTCCTCGGCGGCATCGCGATGTTCGCGTTCGGCTACCTGTTGCAATCGTTCCTGCTGAACCGGACCTTGGGCAAGGACATCCTCCCGCCGCTCCTCGTCACCTTCGGCCTCTCCATCATCCTGCAGAACGGGATGCTTGAGGCGTTCTCCGCCGACACGCGCCGGCTTCCCTTCGGCGCGCTGGGCGATGCCTCCATTGCGCTTGGCGGCGGGCTCGCGGTCGGCGTGGTGCCGCTCCTCACCTTCGCGTCTGCCGTGCTGGTGATCGTGTTCCTCAACTGGCTGTTCTACCGAACGGAGACGGGCCGCGCCTTCCGCGCCACGTCCGACAACCCCGAAATCGCCCAGCTGATGGGCATTGACAATTCCCGCATCTTCTCGCTCGCCATGGCGCTTTCGCTGGTTGTGGTCGCCATCGCCGGCCTCTACCTCGGCGCGCGCGCCACGTTCGACCCGCTGATCGGCCCCTCACGGCTGATCTTCGCGTTCGAGGCGGTCATCATCGGCGGGCTCGGCAGCTTCTGGGGCACCCTGGCGGGCGGCATCATCCTCGGCCTTGCGCAGAGCATCGGCGCGCAGATCTCGCCCGAATGGCAGACCCTTTCGGGTCACGTCGTGTTCCTCCTCGTCCTGCTGGTGCGCCCACGCGGCCTTTTCCCAAGGGCGTTCGACTGATGGCCGGTCCCGCCCTCGATCCCACCCGCTACAAGGTCGCGAAATCCACCCGCGCTTCGGCGATCGCGCTCGCCGTGATGGGCGTTGGCGTGGTGGCGCTTCTGGCAGCGCCTGCGATCATCTCGCGATCGCTGCTGCAGGACCTCTTCTTCGTCCTCACCATGATCACGCTGGCCCAGTGCTGGAACCTTCTCGCGGGCTTTGGCGGGCTCGTCTCCATCGGCCAGCAGGCGTTCGTCGGCCTTGGCGCCTACGCCGGCTTCGGCCTTGCGATCCTCGCGGGGCTCGATCCCCTGCTTGCCATGCTGTGCGCCGGCATCATCGGCGGCGTGATGGCGATCCCGACAGGCTTCATCCTCTTCCGCCTCGAAGGGGCCTATTTCGCCATCGGCACCTGGGTCGCAGCCGAGGTCTACCGGCTCCTGTTCGCGCAGTGGAAGACGCTTGGCGGCGGCACCGGCACCTCGCTCCCGTCCGACGTTGCGCGCAGCATCGTCGGCATCGACACGGTCGCGACCCTGTTCGACGTGCGCTCCTCCCATGCGCGCGACATCCTCTCCTACTGGATCGCGCTGGTGCTGGCCGTCGCCGTCATCGGCGCGATCTACGCATTCCTGCGCACCCGCAACGGCCTCGCCCTGTCCGCCGTGCGCGACAACCCGGATGCCGCCGAAAGCCTCGGCATCGACACCCGCCGCATCAAGTTCGCCGTCTACGTCTTCGCCGCGGTGGGCGCTGCCATCACCGGCGCGCTGATCTACTACCAGAAGGCGTCCATCACCCCGCAAAGCGCGTTCTCGGTGATCGACTGGACGGCGTTCGTCCTCTTCATCGTCGTCATCGGCGGGATCGGCACGCTGGAAGGCCCCATCATCGGCGCGCTCATCCTGTTCGCGCTGCAAAACTGGCTGGCGGACTTCGGCACCTGGTACCTGATGGCGCTGGGCGGGCTTGCCATCCTCGTCATGCTGGTGGCGCCCAAGGGGATCTGGGGTTTTGTCGTCGAGCGCACAGACTTCTCGCTCTTTCCCACCCGCCGCAGGCTGATCGGGCCCGACACGCCGGTGCCGGACTACACCCAGCCCGTGCGCGAAATGCGGCTGCCCCCTGCGCCCGGCATCAGCGGGGCGGATGTGCCCCTCGAGGTTCCAACCATGTTCGATATCGAAACCGACGTCCTCATCGTCGGCTCCGGGCCGGCCGGTGTCGCCTCTGCGGCGCTCCTGTCCGGCTACGGCGTCCCCAACGTGATGATCGAGAAATATTCCTGGCTCGCCAACATGCCGCGCGCCCACATCACCAACCAGCGCACCATGGAGATTTTGCGCGAGCTTGGCGTGGAGGATGAGGTTACCAAGGAAGCCGTGGCGCAGGAGCTGATGGGCAACAACGTCTTCTGCGAATCCCTCGCCGGCGAAGAGGTCGGCCGGTTGCTCACATGGGGCAACCACCCCGCCCGCCGCGCCGACTACGAGCTGGCGAGCCCGTCGAAAATGGTCGACATCCCGCAGACGCTGCTGGAGCCGATCATCTTCGGCAAGGCGATGCGCGAGGGCTGTCTCGTCCGCTTCAAGACCGAGTACATCAGCCACACGCAGGACGAGAACGGCGTCGTCTGCACCGTGCACGACCGCGTCGCCGATCAGACCTACCGCATCCGCGCAAAATACATGATCGGCGCCGACGGTGGCCGCAGCCGGATTGCCGAAGACCTTGGCCTGCCGCTGGAAGGCAAGGCCGACCTCGCCGGCTCCATGAACATCGAGTTCGACGCCGACCTCAGCCATCTGGTGAAGCACCGCCCCTCCGTCCTCTACTGGATTTTTCAGCCGGGTTCGGCGGGCGGCATCGGCGCCGGCGTGCTCAGGATGATCCGCCCGTGGAAGAAATGGCTCGGCATGTGGAGCTACGACATTGCCAAGGGCCGCCCCAATTATTCCGACGAGGAAATCCGCCAGATCCTCTTCCGCCTGATCGGCGAAGAGGTGCCGCTGAAGGTGACGCGGGTCAGCTACTGGGCGGTGAACAACATTGTCGCGCGGCATTATTCGGTCGGGCGCGTGCACTGCATGGGCGACGCGGTGCACCGCCATCCGCCCACCAACGGGCTCGGCTCAAACACCTCCATCCAGGACGCCTACAACCTCGCCTGGAAGCTCAAACTCGTTCTGGACGGCACCGCCGACCCGTCGCTGCTGGAAACCTTCAACGACGAGCGCCAGCCTGTCGGCAAGCAGATCGTCAACCGCGCCAACAAGTCGATCACCGACACGCTGCCGATCTTCGACACGCTCGGCATCACCGAGACCGAGACGCAGGAGGAGATGCGCCGCCAGCTCGACACCCGCAAGGCGTCGACGGTGGAGGCGGAGGCCAAGCGCAAGGCACTCAACGCGCAGATCCGCAACAAGTCGTACGAATTCAACTGCCACGGCGTGGAGATGGGCCAGCGCTACCGCTCCGCCGCCGTGGTGCCGGACGGCACGCCCGAGCCCGAATACACCCGTGACCGCGAGCTCTACTACCACCCCACCACATGGCCCGGCGCGCGCCTCCCCCACGTCTGGGTCGAGCGTGACCGCGAAACCCTCTCCACGCTCGACCTTGTGGGCCGGGGCCGCTTCACCGTGCTCACCGGCGTCTCGGGCGCGGGCTGGGTCGAAGCCGCCGCCCGCGTCTCGGCCGAAACCCGCGCCGACGTCCGCGCACTCCAGATCGGCCCCGGCTGCGCCATCAACGACACCTTCGGCGACTGGGCGCTCGTCTCCGGCGTCAGCGATTCCGGCTGCGTCCTCGTCCGCCCGGACGGGTATGTCGGCTGGCGCGCGCAAATGCTGGCCGCCGACCCCGCCGGCGAACTGGGTGGTGTCATGCGGCGCATTCTGGGGTGGGCGTCATGAGCGAACGCAAGTTCCAGGAGCGCCTTGACGCTGCCCGCGCGCCCCTCGGTGCCGCGCAAGGCCACGGCGGCCTCGTCCTCTTCCACGCCGCCCCCTCGCTCTGGTCGAAGGCCGTGCGGCTGGCGCTTGCCGAAAAGGGCGCCGCCGCAACCGCGCACGAGATGCAGATCCTCGGCCGCCGCTTCGATGCCGGCCACCCCGCCTATGTGCGCCTGCGCCTCGACGGCATCGACGGCCGCCCCATGGTCGACGGCTTTTCCGGCCGCGCCAGCGTGCGCCACGACGGCATCGACCCCGCCGCCGTCCCGGCGCTGGTGGACCCCGCCGCCGAGCGCGTCATCCTCGACCCTCTCCGGATGCTCGACCACATAGCCGCCCTCCCCGGCCCGGACCTTTCCCCCCAGCGCCTTCGCACCGAAATCGCCCGCGAGACCGCGCTCGTCGACGCCGCCCCCTTCGAGGCGCTCCCCTACGGCGCGCACCCCGGCGGCGACACAAGGCCCGAGCCGCTGCGCGAGGCCGTGCGCGGCGTCCACGATGCGCGCATCCGCAAGATGATGGAGGGGCGCTCGCTCTCGATCGGCCATCCGCGCCTGATCGCGGCCTACGATGCCGCCATCCGCAAGGAGGCCGCCGCCAAGGTCTTTGCCCAATCGGCGGAGTTGATGCGCGGCGCCGTAGAGGAGGTGCTGACGCTGATCGAAGGCCTCGACACCCGCCTCGCCGACGGCAGGCAGTGGATCACCGGCGAGGCCTTCACCCTGGCCGACGTTGCGTGGGCCGCCGCGCTTGGCCATCTCGCCTCGCTCGGCCTCGACATCGCGTGGACCGGCGGCCATGCGCTGAACGGCGCGCCGCGCAATCATGTCGCCGCCTACGCCACGCGCCTTGCCGCCCGCGAGACGATGCGCGCCGCCGGCCTTGAACGCCCCGGCACATCGGCGCGCGCAAAACCCGCCGCGGCGACGCTGCCGATGCCCGCCGCACGGCGCCTGCACGAACCCTTGGCAGGCCATGGCCGCGACGTGCGCGACGACACGCTGACCGCCGCCGTCCTCGCCACATTCCGCGATACGCCGAACCCGCGCGCCAAGAAAGTGCTCTCGGCGTTCACCCGCCATCTCCACGCGTTTCTGGAGGAGGTGGAGCCGACCGAGGAGGAGTGGGAATTTGCCATCGAATTCCTGACGCGCACCGGGCAGCTCAGCGTCGGCGGGCGGCAGGAGTTCATCCTCCTGTCCGACGTGATGGGCGCCACCGCCCGCGTCGACCTCATCAACCACCGCTTCCCGAGCGGCGCGACGGAGAACTCCGTCCTCGGCCCGTTCTTCGTGGAGGACCGCCCCGTCTTCGACAACGGCGCGGACATTTCCGGCCCCATCAAGGGCGAGAAGATGTTCTTCAATGCCAAAGTCCTCGACACAGACGGAAAGCCCATCGTCGGCGCGCGGATCGACATCTGGCATGCCGACGGCGATGGCGGCTACGACATCCTCAACCCGGAGATCGACGAGGCGGCCATGCGCGGTCTCTTCCGCTCGGACCCCGCGGGCCGGTTCTGGTTCACCTCGGTGCTGCCCGCCAGCTACCCGATCCCCGAGGACGGCACGGTCGGCGATCTCCTGCGCATCGCAGCGCGCTCGCCCGTCCGCCCCGGCCACGTCCATGTGCGCATCGAGGCACCGGGCTTCCGCCGGCTCACCACCATGCTTTTCCTGGAGGGCGACCCCTACCTCGATGCCGACCCGGTGTTCGGCGTGAAGCAGTCGCTCGTCGAAAGCTTCGAGAAGAAGACCGGCGTTCGCGCGCCGGACGGGCGCGCCGTGCCATCGCCGGCCTGGTGCGTCGCCTACGATTTCGTTCTGGCGCGGAAGGACCGATGATGTCCGCGCCCTGCCGTATCACAAGAGGGAGGGGCCCATGCCCGGCCTGGTGACCGTTCTCGTCGTTGTCGTCCTCATCATCGTTCTGGTGGTGGTGGTGCTGGCAAGGCTCTACCGCAAGGCAACGCGGGAGGTGAGCCTCATCCGCACCGGCCTCGGCGGGCAGAAGACCGTCCTTGCCGGCGGCGCCATCGCGCTGCCCTACTTCCACGACGTGACGGAGGTGAACATGCGCACCCTCCGCCTGGAGGTGGCGCGGTCCGGCGAACAGAGCCTCATCACCAAGGACCGCCTGCGCGTCGACATTGGAGCAAGCTTCGCCGTCGCGGTCGACGGCACGCCCGAGGCGGTGGCGCGGGCGGCACAGACGCTGGGCGACCGCACCTTCAGCGCCGACAAGATCAAGGACATTGTCGAGGGCAAGCTCGTCGATGCGCTGCGCGCCGTCGCCGCCCGCCGCACCATGGACGAGCTGCACGAAGGCCGCTCGGAATACGTCCGCGAGGTGCGCGAGATGATCGCCGACGACCTCGCGGAAAACGGCCTCCGCCTCCAGTCCGTCTCGCTGACCGCGCTGGACCAGACGTCGTTTGCCTCGCTCGACGAGAACAACGCCTTCAACGCGGTGGGCATGCGCAAGCTTGCCGAGGTGATCGCCACCTCCAAGAAGGAGCGCGCGCGGATCGACGCCGACGCCGAGGTCGCCGTTACGCTGTCGGCCATGGAGGCGACGCGCCGCAAGCTGGAGATCGAGCGCGAGGAGGAGGAGGCGCGCATCGGCCAGCACCGCGACATCGAAACGTGGAAGGCCGCGCAGCAGGCCGAGATCTCCGCCCGCAGAGCCGAATCCGAGCGCGCCGCGGAGGAAGCCCGCATTGCCAAGGACAACGGCCTCAAGGCAGCCCGCATCGCCAGCGACCGCGCCATCCGCGCCTCCGAGATTGCGCGCGACCTGGAGGTGCAGGCCGCCGAGATCAGCAAGTCGCTCGACCTCGAACTGCAGGAGCAGGAGCGCCGCATCAAAGTTTCCGAACGGCAGCAGGCCGAGAGCGCCGCCCGTGCCGCCGCCGATTTCGCCCGCGCCGAGGCTGCGAAGGCCGAAGAGGCCATCGTCACCGCTCGCCGGATGGCCGAGGCCGAGCGCGAAAAGGCCCTCGCCCTCCTTGTGGCGCAGGAGGCGGCGGAGGCGGACGGAGAGCGCCTGCGCATTCTCGCACTCGCAGAGAAGGACGCGGCGGAGGGGCATGCCGCCGCCCGCCTCAGCGCCGCAAACGCCGAGGCCGAAGCGGAGGTCAGCCGCACGAAATCGCTGCGGGAGCGCCTCATGGCCGAAGCGGAGGGCGTGCGCGCTCTGGCCGAGGCGGAAAATCTTTTGGAGCCGCACATTGTGGCGATGCGCGAGGAGCTGGCGCGGATCGAGGCGCTGCCGCGGACCATCTCCGAGATGGTGAAGCCTGCCGAGCGGATCGATTCCATCCGCATCCACAACATCAATGGCCTCGGCGGACAGGCGGGCGCCGGGGCGGAGGGTGGCAGCGACAAGCCGCCGGTCAATCAGGCACTGGATTCCATCCTCGGCATGGCGGTGCAGCTCCCGGCGCTGAAGGCGCTCGGCGATGAGCTCGGCCTGTCGATGAAGCAGGCGGCCAAGACCGCAAAGGACACCACCGCCAGCGACGACGAGACATGAATTTGCGCCAGATGACGCTGACCTTCGACAACGGCCCGGACCCCGAAACGACCCCCTTCGTCCTCGACATCCTGGCGAGGCGGGACATTCGCACGACCTTCTTCGTGCTCGGCGACAAGCTGCGCGACCCTGCCCGCCGCGCCGTGGCGGAGCGGGCGCATGGCGAGGGCCACCACATCGGCAACCACACCTTCAACCACCTCGCCCCCATTGGGGCCAGCCTCGACCCCGCCGCCCACGAAATCGAGATTGCACGGACTGAGGCGCTGCTTGGCGACCTGGCCCACCCGCGCAAATTCTTCCGGCCCAACGGCGGCGGCGGCGAGATCAACGAGGATCTCCTCAGCGAGGCCGCGTCCGACATGCTGATCGCCGAAGCCTACACGCTGGTTCTGTGGAACGTGGTGCCGGGGGACTGGAAAAACCCGCGCGGCTGGCCGGCCGTCGCACGTGAGATGGCCGGGAAAGAGGACTGGCCGCTGATCGTGCTGCACGACCTCCCCACCGGTGCGATGGATGCGCTCGACGGCTTTCTGGCCGCCCTTCAGGACGAGGGCGTCACCTTCGTGCAGGACTTCCCGGCCGATTGCGTGCCCATCGAGCAAGGCAAAATCATGCGGCCGATGGCGCCCTACGTGTCGTAGGCCCGCCGCAAACGCGACGGGCCATCTCGTTCAGGAAATCTCGGCGCGAACGATCGCGGCACCGTCCGCCATCGCCCTCAGCTTGCCGGCGGCAACGTCGCGCGGCAGATATTTGAGGCCGCAGTCGGGCGCGACGATCACCCGCTCGGGCGAGGCATATTCGAGGCCGCGGCGGATCCGCTCCGCAATCGTCTCGGGGGTTTCCACTTCGGGGTCGGAGAGATCCAGAACGCCGAGGATGATGGTCTTGTCCGGCAGCTCCTTCAGGACCGAGCAGTCGAGCTTGGACTGAGCCGTCTCGATTGAGATCTGGTTGCACGAGCAGGCGGACAATTGGGGCAGGAACGAGTAGCCCTGCGGCCGCTCGTGGATGATCGCCGCATAGCCGAAGCAGATGTGCACCGCCGTGGTGCCGCGCACGCCGTCCAGCGCGCGGTTGAGGGCGGCAAGGCCGTACTCCTCGGCGGCCTCGGGGCGGGCCTGCATGTAGGGCTCGTCCAGCTGCACGTAGTCGGCACCAGCGGCAAACAGGTCTTCCACCTCGGCGCGGACGGCATCGGCATAGTCCATCGCGGCGTCTTCGAGGCTCGGGTAAAAATCGTTCTGCGCCTGCTGGGACATCGTGAAGGGGCCCGGCACGGTGATCTTGACCGGCCGGTCCGTGTGCGCCTTCAGGAACTTCACGTCCCGCACGCCAACGGCATGCTTGCGGGAAATCTTCGAGACGATCCGCGGCACCGGGTTGGGGTGTCCCGAACGGTCGAGCGCAGTGCCCGGATTGTCGATGTCGATCCCGTCCAGCGCGGTCGCAAAGTGGTTGGAGTAGCTTTCGCGCCGGATTTCGCCATCGGTGATGATGTCGAGGCCGGCGTCCTCCTGTTCACGGATCGCAACGCGGGTGGCATCGTCCAGCGCCTCGGCAAGGTGCTCCTCGGGAATGCGCCACAGCTCGCGCGCACGGGTGCGCGGGGGAAAGCGCTTTGCCAGCAGGGCACGGTCGATCAGCCAGTCCGGCTGGGCGTAGCTGCCGACGAGCGAGGTGGGAAGAAGGGGAAGGGTCATGGCGTCCTTTCAGAGGATTCTGTTTCGGTTGATGCGGGCGCGATGACCGTCGACGCCCGCAGGATGTTGGTGAGGACCGGGTAACGCAGCAGCGTCTGCGCGATGACGGCGGCGGCACTGCGCAGCGCTTCGAGCCGGTCCCCGATCAGGCTTTCGGGGCTGACGGAGCCCGAATAGCCGGAGGTGTTGAGCGCCGCGACCACCGCCCCGTCCGGCGCGCGGATCGGCACTGCAAGCGCCGTGATCCCGTAGTCCAGCTGGTCGACGGAGACGGCGTGGTCGTTCTGGCGCGTCTCGTCGATGATTTCGCGCAGGCGCCTCTTGTCGACGACGGTGTGCTCGGTGAGCGGGGCGGGGGTCAGCGTCGCGAAAAAGGCGTCCAGCTCGTGCGGGGGGAGGCCGGCAAGAATGACCCTGCCGAGCGAGGTTGCCGTTGCGGGATAGCGCGCACCGGCGAACGCCATCCTGCGGCGGGCTCGCTGCACCGAATGGTGCGCCACATAGATGACGTCATGCCCGTCGAGCGTCGCGACCGACGACGCATCGCCGAACCGGGTGACCAGAGCGCGCAGCTCCGGGTTCAGCGTTTCCTCGATCCGGGCGGTCAGCAGCACGGCGGAGCCGAGGCCGAGGAGCTTGGACTTGAGGTGGAACGTCTTGCCCGCCTGGCCGATGTAGCCGAGCGCCGACAGCGTGATGAGGCTGCGGCGTGCCGCGGACGGGGACAGCCCCGCCCGGCGCGCCACCTCGCTGAGGTTCATCGCCGGATTTTCGGCGTCGAAGCATTCCAGCACGGCAAGGCCCTTCGCGAGGCCTTCGACGAACTCCGAACGGCGTGACGGGTCGGGCGGCTCGCCCTGTTTCAGCGGTCGCCCCATCAGGCCGGTGCAAGGACGAAGTCGAACGCGAGCTTAGCGTCAGGCTGCTTTTCGACCTCCACGCCCAGTTCCTCGCCGCGCTTGATGCGCACGACCTTGCCGATCAGCGAGTCGCGCACGCCGAACACCGCGTCGTTGTCGAGATAGTCGGTGTTGGCAAAGAAGACCTCGGTGGTGATGGGCCGCATCCGCGGTGCGCCGACGATATAGTGAAGATGCGCCGCGCGCCACGCATGTCGGTCTCCGGCGCGCAGGAGCTTGCCGACCGGCCCGTCATAGGGAACGGTGTAGGGCATGGGCAGGACGGTGGTGTAGAAGTAGCGCCCCTCGTCGTCACAGGTGAATTTGGCGCGCAGGTCGTACTTGTCCTGGCCCTCCTCCTGGATGGGATAGGTGCCGGCGCCGTCCGCCTGCCAGGTGTCGACCACCGCGCCGGGCAGCGGATGGCCGAGCGTGTCGCGCACCTGCCCCATGCACAGCACGGTGGCGCCGGGCCGATCGTCGGCAATATGGGCGCCGAGCGCCTTCACGGGCGCATTGTCCAGATAGAACGGGCCGAGGTTGCTGCCTTCCGTCGCCCCGCCGCGGGTGTTGATCATGTCCACCAGCGCAGACAGACCCAGCACGTCTGACAGCAAGATGAATTCATGCCGCTCTGGCGTGGAGATCTTTCCGCAATCATAAAGAAAATTGAGGATGCCCATCCACTCTTCGTGCGTCAGCGATGTTTCGCGCACAAAATCGTGGAGATGATCGAGCATCGTCTCCAGCAGCAGCGTAAAACGGGCGTCATCCTTGGCCTTGAAGCTGTCTTTTACCGCATCTGTCAGATTGTACTGATTGATCTCCACGGCGCGATCTCCCCAAATCATCTATCGCAGCAAACACTGCGTGCGGCGTTCGCCGCTTGACTCAAGACTAAAAGGCTCCATACTTTTCGACAAGCGAAAATATTTTCGCATAGCGAATAAATGCGCGACGAAGATTGCGCATACAGGGAGGCTTCAGTGCGCATCGGCAAGCAGGATCAGGCCTTTACTGCGATTGCGACCTCCGATGCGGAGAGCGTTACCGTCCGCGGCAAGGATCTGTGCAACGAGCTGATCGGCCGCATCGGCTTCACCGATTATTTCTGGCTGCTGGTCACCGGCACCGAGCCGAGCGAGACGCAGCGCCTTTTGACCGAAGCGTGCCTCGTTTCCATTGCCGAGCACGGGCTGGTGCCCAGCGTTCAGGCGGCACGGATGACGCTCGCGGCGGGTCCGGACGCCTGGCAGGGCGCAATGTCGGCGGGCCTTCTCGGCATGGGTTCGGTGGTTGCCGGAAGCTCCGAGGTTTCGGGCCGCTATTTCGTGTCCGTGATGGAGCGCGCGGGCGACGGCGATCTTGAGGAGGCCTGCCGCGCCAGCCTTTCGGAGTTGCGGGCCGAGAAGAAGAAGGTGCCGGGGCTCGGCCATCCGCAGCATTCCGCAGGCGATCCGCGAGCCGACAGGCTGTTTGCGCTGGCCGACGAGCACGGCGCATCCGGCCGCGCCATCGCGACCGCGCGGATGCTCTCCAGGGTGGCGCCGGACATTTACGGCCGCCCGCTCCCGGTCAATGTTTCCGGCGCGATTCCCGCAGTGATGATCGACATCGGCTGGCCGGTGGACGCGATGAAGGGCATTCCTCTTCTGGCCCGCGCCGCAGGGCTGGTGGCGCATCTCTTCGAGGAATCGCAGCGCTCCATCGGGTTCATCATGTCGAACCACGCCGACCAGTCGATCACCTATGACGGCCCGGCCGCCGCCCCAGAGCGCGATTGAGGAGCCCCGCCGTGAAGATCCTGAAAAACGTCCGCGTTGTGGAAATGGGCACCTTCATCACCGGACCTGCCTGCGCCATGCACCTTGCGGATCTCGGCGCCGACGTCATCAAGGTGGAGCGACCGGAAACCGGTGACCCGTTCCGCGCCTTCAAGGGCGGCCTCTACTCGCCCCATTACCAGACCTACAACCGCAACAAGCGGTCCATCGCGCTCGACACCAAGGACCCCGACGACCTTGCCGTCTTCTACGACCTGATCGAGACAGCGGACGTCTTCATCCAGAATTTCCGCCCCGGTGTCGCCGACAAGCTGGGCGTTGGCGAGGATGCGCTGCGCAAGCGGCGACCGGATCTGATCTATTGCGCCATCACCGGCTTCGGGCAGGACGGCCCGGCACGAGACCGGCCGGCATTCGACACCGTTGCGCAGGCTGCATCCGGCTATCTGCGGCTCCTCACCCCACCCGCCAACCCGCGGGTGATCGGCCCGGCCATTGCCGATGCGGTGACCGGGCACTACGCCGCGCTCGGCGTGGTGGCGGCGCTGCTGGAACGCGCGCAGGGCGGCAAGGGCCGGCGCCTCGACATCTCGATGCTGGAGGCGATGAGCCACTTCAACCTCGACTCCTTCACCCACTTTTTCTCGGTGGGCGAAGTGATGGGGCCGCTCAGCCGCCCCAGCGTATCCCAGTCCTACACCTTTGAATGCGCGGACGGAAAATGGGTCGCGATCCACATGTCCTCGCCGCCGAAATTCTGGACCGGGCTCACCGAAGCGGTCGGCATGCCGGAGCTGACCACCGACCCGCGCTTCGAGGAGCGGCTGGAGCGGATCAACCACCAGGACGACCTGATCGAGATCCTGACGCCTGTCTTCAGGACGAAGATGCGCGATGACTGGTGCGCACTCCTTCTGGACGAAGGCGTGCCCCATTCGCCGGCCTACGATTCCGACGAGGCGCTGGAAAGTCCGCAGGCGCAGCATCTGCGCATTGCGGTTGACACCGACCACCCCGAAATGGGCGCCTCCCGCACGGTGCGTGCGCCCTACTGGTTCGACGGCGAGGCCGACCTCGATGTGGCAGCACCGCCGACCCTCGACGAACACGGCGATGAGATCCGCGGCGAACTGAAGAACCGCGCCACCGCCTGACCAAGACGATCCAATAACAAACAAGAATATCCTCGGGAGGATGACGATGAACAAGTTGACAAAGGCGCTCCTTGCCAGCGCCGTTTGCATGGTCCCCTACAACGCGCTCGCGACGGAGAGCATCAACATCACCGTTGCGTCGAGCCATCCGCTCGCGGTGCCCTGGGTGGGCTTCATCAAGAGCCACTTCATGGCGAAGACCGACGAGATCCTCGCCGGGACCGGCAACTACGAGATCGACTGGCAGGAAGCGTTCGGCGGCCAGCTCTACAAGATCAACGCGACGCTGACCTCGGTCGAGCAGGGCATCACCGACATTGGCTGGGTGTTCTCGATGCTGGAGCCGGCCAAGCTGCCGCTGAGCCAGGCATCGTCCTACGCGCCGTTTGCAACGGCCAATCCGCCGGCCCAGCTCGCGCTGACCTGGGACCTCATGCAAAGCAACGATGAGTTTCGCAAGGAATGGGAGCAGTACAACATCAAGGTTCTGGGCCTCACCGGCACCGACAGCTACGATGTGTACACCGCCGAGCCGGTCAACACCTTCGCGGATCTTGACGGGATCAAGCTCTCCGCGCCCGGCGTTCTGGGCAACTGGCTGCGCGGGACGGGCGCCAATGCCGTCGACGGTGCGCTGACCACCTACTACACCGACATTCAGACCGGCGTTTCGGAAGGGACCTTGTCGCTGGCGCTCGGCATCCTGCCGACCAAGACCTACGAGGTCGCCCCCTACATTTCGCGGTTCGACATCGGCACCGCCTTCTCGGGCGCTGTCGCCATCAACAAGGACACCTGGGACGGTCTGCCCGAAGAAGTGCAGAACGCCATGGTCGAGGCCGGCGCCTACTACACCGAATCCCACGCCAACGATCTGGTGGAGCGCCACGAAGCGGCCATCGACAAGATGGTCGAGGTCGGCGCCGGACAAAGCACGCCCGTCACCGTCATCAAGATTCCGGACGCCGAGCGTGAGGCGTGGGTCAACAACCTGCCCGACATTGCGACCGAGTGGGTTGAAGAGCTGGAAGGCCGCGGCGTTGGCGCCCGCGCATTCATGAAAGCGTACATGGAAGGCCTGCGCGACCGCGGCGAGGCCCCGGTGCGCAACTGGGATGAGAATCTTTAAGCCCGATGCCGGCTGACAACCCGGTCCGGGGCGCTGCGGAAACGGAGCGCCCCGGCGTCACACGCGCATGGGCCGTGCTGGTAGACGGGCTGGCGGCGCTCGGCACGGTGATGATCGTGGGCCTGATGCTCGTGGTCGTTGCCGATGTTCTGACCCGCAACATCCTCGGCGGCTCGCTGCCGCTGGTCTCCGAGCTTGGCGCCCTGATGGTGGTGATGATCGTGTTCCTGCAACTCGCCACCACGGTCCGGCTGAACCGGCTGGCCCGCACCGATGTTCTCCTGGCCGTCATCGGCCAGAGCGCGCCGCGGGTCGGCAATGTTCTGGAGGCACTTTTCTGCCTCGCAGGCGCCGCCGTTTCCGCGCTCATCGCATGGCAGACGTTCAACATCCTGTCGCGCGA
The DNA here is from genome assembly GCF_031195445.1 of Acuticoccus sp. MNP-M23. Classification (NCBI taxonomy): domain Bacteria; kingdom Pseudomonadati; phylum Pseudomonadota; class Alphaproteobacteria; order Hyphomicrobiales; family Amorphaceae; genus Acuticoccus; species Acuticoccus sp. MNP-M23. Next base: position 2,006,697 of record NZ_CP133480.1, on the reverse strand, counting down.
CCTGTCCATCGGCGAGTATATCGGCGTGACCGGCGTGATGACCGTGCCGACCTGGCCGTTCCGCGTCCTCATCCTCGTTGGAATCTCGGTCGCGGCGCTGCAATTCCTGTTCAGTGCGGTGGGCCAGCTGCGGCGCGCATTCGTGCCGGGCGGTGCGGCATGAGCGGGATCGAAATCGGCATTGCGGCCATTGTCGCGCTGCTCGGGCTGATCACGCTGGGGATGCCCATTGCGGTGGCGATGCTCGCCGTCTCGTTCGCCGGTGTCGCGATGATCCGCAACGATACGGTCGCGCTGCGGATGATCGGCGCCGTCGCCAACGATTCCATCCGCGAATATCTGTTCGCCGTGGTGCCGCTGTTCGTGCTGATGGGGCTTCTCGTGACCGTGTCGGGCGTCGGCAAGGATACGTTCGAGCTGTTCCAGCGCCTCCTTGCCCGCGTGAAGGGGGGGCTCGGCATCGCAACCGTGTTCGCCAACGCGATCTTCGCCTCCATTACCGGCATATCCATTGCCTCCGCCTCGGTGTTCGCGCGCGTCGCGGTGCCGGAGATGGTGCGCCACGGTTATACGCGCAGCTTTGCCACCGGCGTTGTCGCAGGCAGCTCCGTCCTTGGCATGCTGATACCGCCCTCGCTCCTGATGATCGTCTACGCGGTGCTCGCAGAAGAGTCCGTGGGGCGGATGTTCCTTGCGGGCATCGGGCCGGGGGTCCTCCTCGTCGCCGGGTACACGGCGCTGATCATGCTCCTTGCCCGGCGGCGGCCGGAGATGGTGTTCGCCGCGCAGGCGGAGCAGACCGCCGAACCGCTGTCCGCCCGCCTCGCCGTCAAGATGGGCAGCCCCATCGTGATCCTCGTGGGGCTCGTCCTCGGCGGCCTTTATGGCGGCTTCTTCAACCCCACGGAAGCCGGTGCTGTCGGTGCGTTCGGCGCCCTCGTGATCGCGCTCCTGCGGCGGTCGCTGACGCCCCGCTCGTTCTGGTCCCTGCTGGTGGAGACCGGCCGGATCACGGTGTCGGTGCTGTTCCTCATCATGGCGGCCAGCTTCTTCAGCCGCATGCTCGCCATGTCGGGGCTGCCCAACCATCTCGCCGAGCTGCTGCTGTCATCCTCCATCGGCCCCTACGGCTTTCTCGTGATCTATCTCGTGCTGGTCATCGTCCTCGGTTTCCTGATCGATTCGATCTCCATCATGCTGATCCTGTTGCCGGTGGCGCTGCCGATTGCGGGCGAGATGCAATTCGACCTCATCTGGTTCGGCGTCCTCACCGTGTTCGCTGTCGAGATCGGGCTTCTGACGCCGCCGTTCGGCCTCTCGGTCTTCACCATCAAGGCCGCGCTCGATGACGACACGCTTTCGGTGGGCGAGATCTTCCGCGGCGCGCTGCCGTTCGTTGGCGCAATGCTTCTGTGCCTCATCGTCCTGATCGTCTTTCCGTCGATCTCGACGTTCATCGCTCGATCATGACGCCGCGGCACGCGGGACCTTGCGGGAAAGAAGCCGGCGCGGCCGAGACCCGCCATCCGGCCAACAACCAAACGCCGCGCAAAAGCGGCACAGGGAGGACGGCACATGTGCAAGATCTGTGATCTGAAGAATGGTTCGGGACTATCGCGCCGCGGGTTCATGCAAGCCTCCGCTGCGGTCGGGGCCGGTGCGGCGCTCCTTGGCGCCGGCGTGCAGCCCGCCGCTGCGCAGGCCGCAGCCCCGCCCCCGGCAACCGGCGCACCCGGCACGCGCTACGTCATCCGCGGCGGTGCCGTTCTGACCATGGACGATGCCGTCGGCGATTTTGAAAGCGCCGACGTGCTGGTGGAGGGCGGCCGGATCGCCGAGATCGCCCCGTCGATCGACGCTGGCGATGCCGAGGTGATCGACGCTGCCGGCCGGATCGTGATGCCCGGCTTCATCGACACCCACCACCACCAGTTCGAGACGGCACTGCGCAGCTTTCTGGCCAACGGCCTCCTCTACAACGACGGCAAACCCCACGGCGAGGTCAACTATTTCGAGTACATCCTCGGCAAGTTCGCCCCGGTCTACCGGCCCGAAGACGTCTATATCGCGGAGCTGTTCGCCGGCCTCAGCCAGATGGATGCCGGCGTCACCACCGTGCTCGACGTGTCGCAGATCCACCACTCGCCCGAGCATTCGGATGCGGCCATCGCCGGGTTGAAGGATGCCGGACGCCGCGCCGCCTTCGGCTATTTCGAGGGGCAGGGCGAACGCGCGCAATACCCCGAAGATGCGTTCCGCATCGTCTCGGAGCATTTTTCCTCGTCCGATCAGCTCCTCACCTTCGTCATGGGCGGCGAGATCTACTTCCCCGCCGCAGACCGGCGCTGGCAGATCGGGCGCGAGCTTGGCGTTCCCATTGCCGCGCACCTTTTCGGCAGCTTCGGCATTCCGGACGCTTACCAGAAGCTGATCGACGCGGACCTTCTCGGACCTGACGTCATCGCGATCCACATGACCGAGATGTCGGACGCCCACTGGCTGGCAGCGCGGGACGCAGGGCTGAAGGTCTCCATCGCAGCACCCATCGAAATGGCAATGCGGCACGGGATGCCACCTGTCCTCAAGTCGCTCGAAATGGGGATGGCGCCGTCCCTGTCCACCGACGTCGAATGCACCATGACGGCGGACTTCTTCACTCAGATGCGCAGCGTCTTCACGCTCCAGCGCGCGCTGGTCAACGACATGGCGATCCGGGGCGCCGAAAACACGCCGGATCTCCTCACCTGCCGCGATGTCATCCGCTTTGCCACGATCAACGGCGCCAAGGCCCTCGGCCTCGACAGCGTTACCGGCAGCCTCACGCCGGGCAAGGCTGCGGACATCGTGATCCTCGATGCCGCGAGCTGGAACGTCGCCCCGCTCAACGATGTGCCCGGCGCGGTGGTGACGCTGATGGACCGCTCCAACGTCGAGACGGTGATTGTCGGCGGCAAGGTGCGCAAGTGGAAAGGCACCGTTCAGGACGCGGACCTTCCCGCGCTGCGGACCCGGCTGGAGACCTCGCGCGACGACCTCTTCCGCATGGCTGGCGTCGAGCGAAATCTCTTCAGCGACTAGGTCTTAAATCCCGCGCGCCCTTTCGCCGCGGCTCCCACAAGGTGGCCGGGCGCGCGGACGGGATTGTGCGCACTGCGCCGGAGCAACGCCCGCAGGAAGCGCCAGCAATACAAGCCGCAGAAAATCTGACAAATTCTCCAAGCGTTTCAAACGTCTTGAGAAAATCGCTCAGGATTCGCGTTGACGAGCGGGCCGCCAGCCGTATGGTGCGCACAAACTACTGGTTTCCGGATGGATGCGCCCGAGGGCGCATGTCGCGCCTTCGGGGCGCGGCGCCGGGGTCCGTAGACGATTTGAAACGCTAAGGGAGAAGCCACTTGTTCAAGACATCCATGAAGGCCCTGCTGGCCGGTGCTGCAATCGCGGTCCTGACCACCGGCGCAATGGCGCAGGGCGTTGCGCTGAAGTTCCAGTCCAGCGACCCCGCCGGCGATGCAAACTATCAGCTCTACAAGGCATGGGCTGACGGTGTCAGCGAAGAAACCGGCGGCGCCGTGTCCATCGAGCTTCTGCCGGTCGGCGCCGTTGTCGACTTTCAGGAAACCCTCGACGCAGTTGGCGCAGGCATCCTCGACGGTCACATCACCGACACGTCCTACTTTGCAGGCAAGGACGCAGCCTTCGGTCTGATCGCCAACCCGGTCGGTGCCTGGTCGGACCCGCAGCAGATGCTGAAGTTCATCAACACCGGCGGCGGCAAGGAGCTCATGAACGAGCTGGTCGAGCCTTACGGTACGCACTTCTTCGGCGGCACCACGCCGGGCCTCGAAGCCTTCGTGTCCTCCACCCCGCTCGAAGGCGTGGACGACCTCAAGGGCCTGAAGCTGCGCGCACCGGCCGGTCTCGTCCAGAACATCTTCGCAGCCGCTGGCGCCTCCCCGGTGAACCTGCCCACCTCCGAAGTGTTCACCGCGCTCGACAAGGGCGTCGTCGACGCAGCCGACTACAGCGTCTTCCACGTCAACCAGGCGCAGGGCCTCAACAAGATCGCCCAGCACCCGGTGTACCCGGGCTTCCATTCCATGCCCCTCATCGAGTTCTCGATGAACAAGCAGAAGTGGGACGCACTCACCCCGGAAGTCCAGAAGACGCTCGAAGAGTCGGTCGTTGCGCTGGCACAGCGCCAGAACGCGGCACTGGCTGACAAGAACGCCGCTGCCGTCGAAGCCGCAAAGGCCGAGGGTGCCACCATCCACGACTGGTCGGACGAAGAGCGCGCCAAGTTCCGCAAGATCGCCATTGGCGAGTGGGAAAAGCAGGCTGGCCAGTCCGGTAACGCACAGCTGGTCTACGACACGCTGACCACGTATCTCGACGAGGAAGGCCTTCTCAAGTCCGAGTAGGCCCTGCCACAATCAAGACCGGCGGGCGGGGCACACGCCTCGCCCGCTTTCTTTTTTCTCTCCAAGGACAATCCGGGTATGACTCGTGATCCCATCGCCGTGGACGGACCCGATCCGGACCTGAGTGCGACCAGCGAAGGCACCGGCGCTCCCGTGCCCGAGGCCGGCATTCTCGGTCGGGGCATCGAGTGGGGCGGCTACATCTTTGCCTCGGCGATCGTCCTTTCCGCGGCGATCCTCCTGTTCGAGATCTTCATGCGGTATGTTCTCGACAGCCCCACAAACTGGGTGCACGAGGCCAGCATCTTTCTGTGCGCCATCTCGTTCATCTATGGCGGCCTGTTCTGCGCCGCGCGCAACAGTCACATCCGCGTGGTTCTGATCTACGATGCGCTCGGTCCGCGCTTCCGCAAGATCTTCGACGTTGTGATCTACCTCATCAGCGCAATCTCCGCGGCGTTCTTCGCCTGGGCCTCCTGGCTCATGGTCAAGACCTCGTTCTGGACCCCCACCGGCGACTTCCACATGGAAGGCACGGGCAGTGCCTGGAACCCGCCGACGCCGGCCCTCCTGAAGGGCTTCTTGTTGTTTGTCATGATCATTCTGGCAGTCCAGTTCCTGGTGCTCGCCGTCAATCATGCTCGCCGCGCACGGCGCGTTTCGAAGCAGGACGTTTAAATGGCCGAGCTTTTCGACTTCGGCATCAACCTCAAGGCGCTGGGCATCGGCTACGGCACCCTGGTGATGTTCCTCATGCTGTTCGGGCTGCTCCTGACCGGCATGCCCCTGGCCTTCGTCACGCTTCTCGTCGCGCTGGTGTTCGCGCTCGGCTGGTTCGGCCCCATGGCTGTGCCGCTGATCACCAGCCGCGTGTTCAGCTTCGTCTCGTCGTTCATCTTCGTGTCAGTGCCGATGTTCGTGCTGATGGCGGCAATCCTCGACCGATCGGGAATCGCGCGCGACCTGTTCGACGCCATGAAGCTGATCTCCAACCGCGTTCGCGGCGGTGTGGCGATCCAGACCATTTTCGTGGCCGTTATCCTGGCCGCCATGAGCGGCATCATCGGCGGCGAGATCGTGCTGCTCGGCCTCCTCGCCCTGCCGCAGATGCTTCGCCTCGGTTACGACCGCAGCCTTGCGATCGGCGTCGTCTGCGCGGGCGGCGCGCTCGGCACCATGATTCCGCCGTCCATCGTCCTCATCGTCTACGGGCTCGCCGCAAACGTCTCCATTGGCGACCTCTTCACGGCATCCTTCATTCCGGGCGTGATGCTGGCGAGCTTCTACGTCCTTTACGTCCTGTTCCGGGCCTATTTCACCAAGGGCGTGGTGCCGGACCCGGACCCCGAAATCATTCCGCTCGCCCAGAAGATCAAGCTGCTGAAGGGCCTGATCCTGCCCCTGCTGGTGGTCACGTTCGTCCTCGGCTCGATCTATGGCGGCATTGCATCGGTCACCGAAGCGTCGGCCATCGGCGTTGGCGGCGTGCTCCTGGCCACCATCGTGCGCGGCGAGTTCACCTTCGAGCTCCTGCGCGGCGCAGCAATGCAGACGCTCGCCACCGTCGGCATGATCGTCTGGATCGGCATCGGCGCCAGCGCCATTGTCGGCGTCTTCAACCTGATGGGCGGCATCGACTTCGTGTCGTCGCTGATCATCGGCATTTCCGACGAGCCGCTCTACGTGCTGCTCTTCATGATGCTGATCCTGTTCGTCCTCGGCATGTTCCTCGACTGGGTGGGCATTGCGCTCCTGACCCTGCCGATCTTCGTGCCGATCATCGTCGAGCTGGGCTACGACCCGGTCTGGTTCGGTGTGCTCTTCTGCATGAACATGCAGGTCTCGTTCCTGTCGCCCCCCTTCGGTCCGGCTGCGTTCTACCTGAAGAGCGTCGCCCCGGCGGACATATCGCTGGGTGACATTTTCCGGGCCCTTCTGCCGTTCATCGCGCTGCAGATTGTAGCGCTGGCGGTGCTCATCATGTTCCCGGGCATCACCGGCCGATAGGCACAGCTGACGCACCGCGAAGAAGGCAACGGAAGCCTTCCCCTTCGCGGCGCGTCACAGCACGCTCCCGCCCGGCGATGCTTGCTCCGGGGACCGCCCACCCGCACTGCGGCCAAGTTTTTTAAGGAGCGGCGACTGCCGGCCCTTCCGTTTGGTCACGCCTCGGCTGATGATGTCTGCAAATTTTGCACAACCAGAATCAGACTTGGGTGACCATGGCAGGCAGGACGAGGCGGGCGGCGAAGCCTGCGGGAGCGGCGAGACAGGGCGGCACCGCCGAGGGCGGGCGGCCCGGACAGGCCGATATCGCCAGGATGCTGGGCGTCTCGGTCAGCACCGTGTCGCGCGCACTTGCCGATTCCAGTGCCATCAATGATGCGTTGAAGGCGCGCATCGTCGAGGCTGCCACGGAAATCGGCTACGCCACCAAGGAACGCCGGCCGGTGGAACGGCTGGATTCGATCACCGTTCTTTGCACGATCAACAGCTTCCGGGACACGCGATCCTCCGTCTATTTCGCGCTGCTGGAGGGGATCAAGCAGGAGAGTGCAAGCCTCGCCGGACAGATCGAGACCGTGATGTCGCGCGAAGGCGACCCGGTCCCGGACGCGATCGCGGAGACACTCGGCCCGCGCAATGGCTGTATCTTTCTCGGCATCGTGCCGGGCCTCGATACGAGTGCAGCCCTGGTCGAGCGCGGCGTTCCTGTGGTGGTGTGCAACGGCATCGACGAAGATCTTGTGGTGGATTCCATCTCGCCAGCCAACCACAGCGGCGGCAAGATCATGGCCCAGCAGCTGATGGCGCTCGGCCACCGCAAGTTTCTCTACCTGTCCGGCGTCAACCGGCAGACGCTGCAACGCCGGTTTGTCGGTTTTCGCGACTGGGTGGAGGACGGATCGGGCGTTGCCGGGGCAGCGGTGGACGAACTCAACCTCGGCAGTGACATTTCCGACCATCATGCAAGTGCATTCACCGAATTCATGAAAACCCGCGGACGGCAGGTTACGGCCGTGTGCTGCTACAATGACGGCGCTGCTGTGTGGGCGGTGGAATATCTGAAGGCGATGGGACTTTCGGTCCCTCAAGACGTGTCTGTTGCCGGGTTCGACGACATGCCGATCGCCCAGATTGCCTCACCACCGCTCAGCACCTTCCGGATCGATTGGGAAGAGATCGGCCGGCAAACCGCGCGAATGCTGCACGCGCGGATGGTTGAGCCGCAGCGGGCGGTCCATTTCCTCCAAGTTGGCGGGAATTTCATCTCGCGCGACAGCACGGCAGCCCCGGACGCCGCGCGCACCCATGGCGACACCGCCCCGGCCTGAAAGGCTTTGCAAGTTTTTCAGAGCTTGCAATCCTTGCAGCAAAATGATCCATTCGTCGCTGTTGAAGAGGGCGGCACGGCGAATTGGCAAAAATTGCAGCATTAATGCCCCGGTACACCTACGACCGGGCGGTGGGCGCCGCACAGCGGGACCGGCTGACCGCAATTGCGCAAACGGCAGAAATTTTTCAGGCAGACAGTCTGGCGTCGCTGACCGCCTGCCCGGACGCCGAAAGGATCGAAGTCATTCTCACCGGCTGGGGCAGCCCGATGCTGACGCCCGCCATCTTGCACACCTGCCCGTCACTCGGTCTCATCGCCCACTGCATGGGCTCGCTGCGCGGTGTGGTCGACCCGGCTCTCCTCGAACACGGCGTCCGCTGCACCAACTCTGCAACCCAGAACGCGGTGCCCGTGGCCGAATTTCTGATCTCGTGGGTCCTGCGCTGGAACAAGCAGCTTCCCTACTGGGAAAGTGTCTACCGCAACCCGCACGCCGACTTCGTGATGGATGACCGCTTCGGCGACCAACACGCGGCCATCGGCAACATGGACAAGACGGTCGGCGTCATCGGCGCGTCACGGGTGGGCCGGCGGTTCATGGAGCTTCTGCGCCATTTCGACCTCGACGTGACGCTGGCCGACCCTTTTGTGAGCGACGCCGACGCGCACGCCTGCGGCGCAAAAAGGCTGCCGCTCGACGCGCTGATGGCCACCAGCGATATTGTTTCCATCAACGCACCGCTCCTGCCGGAAACGCGGCACATGATCGGCCGGACCGAGCTTGCCGCGATGCGTGACGGCGCGCTCCTGATCAACACCGCACGCGGCGGTCTCGTCGATCACGACGCGCTTCTGGCAGAGGTTTCGACCGGGCGGATCAGCGCCGTTCTGGATGTGACCGAGCCGGAGCCGCTTGCGGCCGACTCGCCTTTCTTCCAGCTGCCCAACGTGATCGTCACGCCGCACGTTGCCGGCTCGATGGGCACGGAGCTGCGCCGGATGACCGAGAACACGCTCGACGAGGTGGCGCTCTACCTCGCCGAGGGAAGGCTGAACCACGAAGTCTGCTCCCGCACCTGGGCAACGGCCGCCTGAAGGCGACCACCCAGCAAGCGGGAGACAAAAGAACAAAAATGAAAGGGAGGGACGACAATGCTTCGGAACAGATTGATGGGCTGCGCTGCGGGGACGAGCCTCGCGCTTTTGCTGGGTTTGCCGGCTTTTGCTGCCGACTACAACGAGGCGCCGGATCTGGCCGCACAGGTTGAGGCGGGTCAGCTGCCACCGGTGGCGGAACGCCTGCCGGCCACTCCGATGACGGTCGAGGCACCGGAAGTTGGCGTCTATGGCGGCACCTGGCGATCGGCGCTGAAGGGCAACAACGATGAAGGCTGGATCCGCCGCTCCGCCGGCTACGATCCGCTCGTGAAATTCGACTTCGAGTGGAACAGCATCGAGCCGAACGTCGCCGAGTCCTTCGAGGTGAACGACGAGGCCACCCGCTACACATTCCATCTGCGCAAGGGCCACAAATGGTCCGACGGCACGCCGTTCACCTCAGATGATCTGGTGTTCGCGATCATGGATGTGATCAACAATGCCGACTATACCGGCACCCGGCCCAAGGCGCTTCTGGGCGTGACCGCGACCGCGCCAGACCCCGAAACGCTCGTCATCGAGATGCCCGCGCCCAACGGCATGCTCCTCACCGAGCTTGCCTCGGTCAACGGCACCCAGGTCGTGCAGTTCCAGAAGGCGTACTGCAGCCAGTTCCACCCGGCATACAACCCGGACGCCAACGAAAACGCGAAGGCCGCGGGCCTCGCCGGCTGGGGCGAGATGATGCGCCAGCATTGCGGCGTCGGCCGCGCCCGTGATGCCGATCGCCCGACACTTTATGCGTGGGATCAGGTCGACAACTACGATGGCATCAAGTCGCCGATCCGGTTCACCCGCAACCCGTATTATTTCAAGGTCGACCAGGAGGGAAACCAGCTCCCTTATCTCGACGATCTGTCGATGACCCAGGTGGAGGACGTGAACTCCATCGTCCTGATGGGCATCGCCGGCGAGATTGACATGACCAACCGGCATATCGACAGCGTCGCCAACAAACCGGTGTTCTTCGACAATCAGGAGAAGGGCGGCTACCAGCTGTATTCGACGGTTCCCGCCGACATGAACACGCTGATCTTCCAGTTGAACCTCAACTACGAAGACGACGGGTTCCGCGAGCTGTTCCAGAACAAGGACTTCCGGATTGCGCTGTCGCACGGCATCGACCGGCAGGAGATCATCGACACGCTGTACGTCGGCCTCGGCGAGCCGTACCAGGCCGCACCGCGACCTGAATCCCGGTTCTATGACGAGGAGATGGCCAAGCAGTACACCGAGTACGACCCCGACCTTGCCAACCAGATGCTCGACGACATCGGCCTGACCGAGCGCAACGGCGACGGAATCCGCCTGCTTCCCGACGGCCGTCCGCTCAGCATCCGCGTCGACGTCACCACCGATCTTGGCCAGATGCTGGACATCCTCGAACTCGTCCGTCCGCAGTGGAAGGAAATCGGGGTGGACCTCGATGCACGCAAGGGCGAGCGCAGCTACGTCTACGAGCTGAAGGACAACAACCGCCACATGGCGCACGCCTGGAAGGGCGACGGCGGGCTCGGCGACGCGCAGATCGACGCGCGCTACTACGTACCGTCCGACGAGGAATCCGCCTATGCGTTGATGTGGGCGAAAAACTTCTTCCAGCCCGATGCCAACGACAAGCAGGAGCCGCCCGCAGCAGTCGCCGCGCAGATCGAGACCTACAAGGAGATGTTCCGCTCGCCGACCGACGAGAAACGCGCAGAGCTGTTCCGCAAGGTGTTGGAGACCGCGAAGGACCAGTTCTACACCATCGGCGTCTCGCTGCCGCCGCTGTCCTTCGGCATCGCCACGAACGAGATGCAAAACGTCCCCGAAAAGCAGCCGCAGTCCTGGATTTACCCGACGCCGGGTCCGATGAACACGTCGATCCTGTTCAAGCGCCAGTAGTCAACCGCAACCGAGGATCGGCGCGCCTCTTATGACGGGGCGCGCCGGCTTCCGAGAGGGAACCGCTGGCATGATCCGCTTCATCCTCAATCGCCTCGTGACGATGCTCGTAATGGTGTTTGCGCTGTCGTTCGTGTGCTTCTTCATCATCCAGCTCCCGCCGGGTGACGTGATCTCGGCCTATGCCGCCGAGCTCGCCGCTTCGGGCGACGGCAACGTCGCCCAGACGCTGGACATGCTGCGCGAGCGCTATGGCCTCGATCAGCCGTTCATCGTCCAGTATTTCCAGTGGGTGCGGAACCTGCTCGTCGGCGATCTCGGCTACAGCTTCAACCTGTCGAAGCCGGTTTCCGAAATCATCCAGAGCCGGCTCGGCATCTCGCTGCTGGTGGAAAGTCTTGCGGTTGTCGCCCTCTGGGGCATCGCAATTCCCATCGGCATCTATTCGGCGGTGCGGCGCTATTCGGTGGGCGACATGTTCGCCACCGTGTTCGGCTTCATCGGCCTTGCAGTGCCCAACTTCCTGTTCGCGCTGCTCATCATGTACATCATCTACGTCTTCACCGGGTCGGCGACGCAGGGGCTGTTCTCCCAGGAATATGCCAACGCACACTGGTCCATCGGCCGCATCATCGACTTTCTCGGCCATGTCTGGATCCCGGTGCTGGTGATCGCGACCGGCGGGGCGGCGCACGTCATCCGCACGCTGCGCGCCAACCTTCTCGACGAACTTCACAAGCCCTACGTCGTCACCGCCCGCGCCAAGGGGATGAAGGAGCGCGACCTCATCATGCGCTACCCCGTGCGCGTTGCGATGATCCCGCTGGTGGCCACGGTCGGCTGGGTGCTGCCGACAATCATCTCCAGCTCCATCGTGACGGCGATCGTCCTCAACCTGCCCACGCTGTCGCCGATCCTTTTGCGCTCGTTGCTGTCGCAGGACATGCACCTGGCGGGCGCGCTGATCCTCTTCATGGGCATCCTCACTCTGGTCGGTACCCTGGTGTCTGACCTCCTGCTGGCCTGGATCGACCCCAGAATTCGCGCAGGCATGGCCGATGGGTAACAAGATGCTCCCCCTTTCGCGCACCGAAGCGCCGCTGGTCATCCCCGAAGCCGAGCACACCGCGCTGGAAGACCCGGACTTCGAGGCAGACCTCCTCGACACCGGCGCCGCCACCGCGACGACCCGCGCCGGGATGGAAACCCAGTGGCAGCTGGTGTGGCGGGCATTTCGCGCCCACAAGCTTGCCATGATCAGCCTTGTGCTGATCGTGCTCCTCTATCTGGTTGCCGCCTTCGCCGAATTTCTGGCGCCCAACGATCCGCAGAAGGTGAACCCGCGCTACACCTACGCGCCGCCGCAGATGATCCACCTGTTCGAGGATGACTGGACCTTCCGCCCGCACGTCCACGGCTACAAGGTCGAGGTCGATCCGGTTGCTCTGCGCCGCACCTTCGTCGTCGACCCGGACACCACCTACAACCTCGTCCTCTTTCCCAAATCGTGGGAAACGCAGATGTGGGGCCTGTTCCCGATCGAGCATCATCTCTTCGGCGTCGATGGCGGGCGGCGGGCAACGCTGTTCCTGCTGGGCACCGACCGTCTCGGCCGCGATCTCCTGTCCCGCATGATCTACGGCGCGCGGATCACGCTTTCGATCGGCCTCGCGGGAATTGCACTCAGCCTCGTCTTCGGCGTCCTGATCGGCGGGGTCTCCGGCTACTATGGCGGGGTGATCGACAACGTCATCCAGCGGGTGATCGAGTTCATCCGTTCGATCCCCCCGATCCCCTTGTGGATGGGCTTTGCCGCAGCTTTGCCGCGCGACTGGTCGGCCATGCAGAACTACTTCGCAATCACGCTGATCCTGTCTCTGATCGGGTGGACCGAGCTTGCGCGCGTGGTCCGCAGCCGCTTCCTGTCGCTGAAGTCGGAGGACTATGTGTCGGCGGCGCGGCTCGATGGCGCGAAGGATTTGCGCATCATCATGCGGCACATGCTGCCGTCGTTCACCAGTCACGTCATCGCAGTGGCAACGCTCGCCATTCCGGGCATGATCCTCGCCGAAACCAGCCTCAGCTTCCTCGGCCTCGGGCTGCAATCGCCGGTGATCTCGTGGGGCGTCCTCCTGCAGGAGGCGCAGAATCTGCGCGCGGTGGCGGACGCACCGTGGCTGCTCCTGCCCGGCTTTGCGATTGTGGTGACGATCCTCGCCATGAACTTCCTCGGCGATGGCATGCGCGATGCCGCCGACCCGTACGGGGGCCACTGATGGAAAACCCTGCCAAGCCTGATCCCAACCGTCTCCTCTCGGTGCGCGACCTCTCGGTCGGGTTTCCGGTGCGCAAGCAGACCATTGACGTCGTCCAGTCGGTCAGCTTCGACCTGTCGCGCGGCGAAACGCTGTGCATGGTCGGCGAGAGCGGATCGGGCAAATCCGTCACCGCCCGCGCGGTGATGCGGATCGAGAAACCCGGCATCATCACCGGCGGGTCGATCCTTCTCCACGGCCCGGACGGGACGGCGGACGATCTGGCGAAGATCGACGTCAAGGGACCGAAGATGCGGTCGATCCGCGGCGGTCGAATCGGGCTCGTCTTTCAGGAGCCGATGTCGTCGCTGAGCCCGGTCCACACCATCGGCCAGCAGATTGTCGAAACGATCCAGCTCCACCGCGATGTGCCCGCGGCAGAGGCGCGCCGCGACGCCATCGAGGCGCTGCGGCGGGTGCAGATCCCCTCGCCGGAAACCGCGCTCGACCAGTATTCGTTCGAGTTTTCGGGCGGGATGCGCCAGCGCGCGATGATTGCGATGGCGCTCTCGTGCGAGCCCGACATCCTGATTGCCGACGAGCCCACCACCGCGCTGGACGTCACCACACAGGCAGAGATCCTGCGCCTCGTCAAACATCTGCAGGACAGCCTCGGCATGGGGGTGATCTTCATCACCCACGACCTTGGCGTGGTCGCCGAAGTGGCGGACCGCGTGGCGGTGATGTTCCGCGGCAAGCTGGTGGAGACCGGCCCTGTCCGCAAACTCTTCCACCACGCAAAAACACGCTACGCCCGGCACCTCATCGGCGCGTCCGCAAAATTCTCCATCGTCGGCGACCATGCGCGCGGCGGGACCTTGCCGGCACCGACTGCAAAGCCGCTGCTTGAAGTCGATGGGCTCGACCTCACCTTCCGCAAGCGCACCGGGCTGATCTTCCGCAAGACGCGCGAATTCCATGCGCTGAAGAACGTGTCGTTCACGCTGCACGAAGGCGAAAATCTCGGCATCGTCGGCGAAAGCGGGTCGGGCAAGACAACGCTGGTGCGCGCCCTCGTCGGCCTCCTCAAGGCCGATGCCGGGCGCGCGGTATACCGCTCCAAGGACGGGCGCGAGTTCGATCTCCTGAAGGACAATGCACTGCGCAGCGCCGGCCTCAACCGCGAGATCCGGATGGTGTTTCAGGACCCGTTCTCCTCGCTCAACCCGCGGATGACGGTGGAGCAGGTCATCGCCGAACCGCTGACCCTGGAAAAGCGCCTCTCCCCTGCCGAGATCCGCGACCGCGTCGCACAGCTTCTGGAGCGGGTCGGCCTCCCCACCAACGTGATGAGCCGTTACCCGCACGCCTTCTCCGGCGGACAGCGGCAGCGCATCTCCATCGCCCGCGCCATTGCGGTGGAGCCGCGCGTCATCATTGCCGACGAGGCGACCTCTGCGCTCGACGGCTCGATCCGCTCGCAGATCCTCGACCTCCTGTTCGACCTCCAGTCGGAGCTTGGCGTCAGCTACCTGTTCGTCGGCCACGACCTCGGCGTGGTTCGCTACTTCTGCGACCGGATTGCGGTGATGCACCACGGCGAGCTGGTCGAACTTGGCTCTGCCGCCACGGTCTGCCAGACCCCCGAAAAGGATTACACGCGGCGCCTGATTGCCGCCGTTCCTGCCACCGATCCCGACCGCCGGCGCCTTCTCAGCGCGTAACCGGCCGCGGCTTCCAATCACTCCAAGAGAACCAAGGCCCAATGAACCCGATTGAAGGCAATCCCCTCGAAAGTCGTGCGGATTTCGCGCGGTCTGTTGTCGACCTGTGGCGTCCGGTGAAATCGTTCTTCAGCAAGGGGCGTGCGCGCGTTTCGCTCGGTCTGCCTGCGGCGCACTTCACCCGCACTGCGGCGGAGCTGGAAGGCTTTTCCCGTCCGCTCTTCGGCCTCGCCCCGCTGTCGGCCGGCGGCCTGCCCTTCGACGACTGGGCGATGTTCCGCGAAGGCTACGCCAACGGCACCGACCCCGCGCACCCCGAATATTGGGGCACGTTCCAAAGCCGGGACCAGCGGCTGGTGGAGTCCGCCGCCATCGGGTTCGGCCTCCTGTTTGCAAAGAAGGACCTGTGGGATCCGCTGGACGACACCGCCAAGGGCCACGTGGCGGACTGGCTGAAGTTCACGTTGACCCAGCGCACCGCCGACAACAACTGGCACTTCTTCCACGTTCTGGCGTCGATGGCGCTCAGCCACGTCGGCATCGACCACGACCTTTCGGTGCGCGAGGAGGCGCTCGACAGGCTCGAACAATTTTACGTCGGCGACGGTTGGTATTCGGACGGAGTCCTGCGCCGGTTCGACCACTATATCGGCTTCGCGATGCATTTTTACGGTCTCATCTACGCCGGATTTGCGGCGGACGATGATGCCCGCGCCGCCCGCTTCCGCGCCCGCGCGGCAGAATTCGCGCAGGAGTTCCAGCACTGGTTCGATGCGAAGGGCGCGAGCCTCGCCTTTGGCCGGTCGATGACCTACCGCTTTGCGCAGGCGTCCTTCTGGGCCGGCCTTGCCTTTGCCGACGTGGAGGCCCTGCCGTGGGGCGAGATCCGCGGCCTGTGGGCGCGCAATCTGCGCTGGTGGGGCGAGCGGGACTATTTCGACCGCGATGGCATCATGGGCATCGGCTACGCCTACCCCTCGCTCCACATGTGCGAGGTGTACAATTCGCCAGGCTCGCCCTACTGGGCGCTGAAGGCGTACCTCCCACTGGCGCTTCCCGAGAGCCACCCGTTCTGGTCCACCCCCGAAGCGCCGAAGACCAACGCGGACGCGACCTATGCCTCCAATGTCGCCGGCATGGTCGGCTACGGTTCGGGCGCCGGGCGCGTGGTCCTGTCCTCATGCAACGAGATGCGGGTGCCGCTCAGAGGGAACGCCGAGAAATACGCCAAATTCGCCTACTCCACGGCGCTTGGCTTCTCGATGGACTCGGCGTCGCTGGGGTTTACCATCAACCCGTTCGACAACATGCTGGCGCTCTCGCCGGACGGGCGCACCTTCCTCACCCGCAGCCACAACGAGGATGCGCGGATCGGCGACGACTGGCTCTATGCCCGCTGGGAGCCTGCGGATGGGATCAGTGTGGAAACCTGGCTCCTGGCGCGCCCGCCCTTCCACATCCGCGCCCACAAGGTGACGACGGACAAGAAATTGTTCACCACGGAGGGCGGCTTCGCCATCGAGCGCACCGACCGCGAGCCCGATGAGGAAGTGGCCGACGCCGGACGTGCGCTGGTCGTCACCGCGGACCATGCTTCCCTCGCCGTCGCGCTCGGCGAGGACGGGCGCGGCGAGTCCCTCCGGCGGGCGCATCCCAATACGTCGCTTCATTTCCCGCAAACCCATGTGCCGCACCTCTTCGGCACTCTGGAACCCGGCACAACCTGGCTGATGGGCGCCTTCGTGGCGAGCACCACCCCGGCGGACGCAGCCGGCTGGCCCGCCGCAATTCCGGCCGCGCCCACGGTTGCCGCGCTAGAGGAAATGGCCGCGAACGGCACGCCGGTGAAGGGGATGGAAAGACGCGAGGGCACCCCGCCGCCCTTCCCCGGCGACACAGGCACGCCGCCCGCCGCCGGCTGGCGCGCATAGCCTCCCCCAGGCCCTAGTCGCCCTCCGCCCGCATGGTGGAGGGCGACCCCTGCCCCACCGGTTCGGTCCGGTGGATGCCCTTGGGGCAAAACGGGAATGCGCCTGCAAGGCCGAGAATGTTGGCCATCAGGTACACCGTCGACAACCACATCTCGGTCCCCTGAAGCCCCGCGGCCTGGCCTGACCCGAACGCGAAACCCGCGCCGGGTTTCCACGCTGCAGCTGCACGCACGATCTCGCCCGCCATCAGCGCCTCGATTTCGCAGCGCCTGTGGTCCGTCTCCCTGGTGGCGAGCCACAGCGGGTGCACAATGTCGAGGATGTTGCAGGCGTTATAGCGCGCGCCCTGAAAGCCTCGAAAATGGCGCCGGTGGGCAAGAACGGTGTCAATGGCAGCGTCCGGAGCCGGAAGCGGCACGCCGAACTGCGCATAGGTGCCGCGGGTGAGCCGGTAGAATCCATTGACCGGCTGCAACATCGCTTCGGCCTCGGTGGGCCGGCCCCACACCCCCGTCACCTTGTCCACGTTGAGCGCGAGCCAGCCGAACAGCGTTTCCAGATGCCGCCCGCTCTGGTGGTAGCGCCGGTTGAAATAGAGCGCGGTGCCAAGCGCATCGACCGCAGCGCCTGCGCCCCAGGCCCGGCTTGCCCACGGCAGCCTTTCCAGCCACCGGCACAGCGCCTCGCCGGACATCTCTTCAAACACCCGGACGGGCGCGCGCGGGGCTGCCCCAAGGCATTCGAGCGCGTAACCGACGGCGAGCACATTGTAGAGCGCAAGGCCGTCACCGTCCTGCGCCGTCCCCGGCGCGGGCGGCTGGAACGGGTCCGGAAAGAGGCCCGTGTCCTCGTCCTGCAGGCCTTGCAGCCAGTCGACAGCCTCCGCCCGGTCCGCCAGCGGCGCCTCCGCGCCGAAGCTGGTCGCAATTTCGATCACGTCGCAAAGGTGGCGCGCGGTCAGTTGGCGCCGACCATGTGCATCCACCGAGAGGAAGCCCGGCGCATCCGGGTCCCGCGCCGCGTCAACAATGGCCTGCCACTCGGCAGACGCCATTGCGCCAAGGCTTTCAAGCGCCGCTTCGGCCGGTGCGCGCCTGGCGGGGACGGTCCTGTCGCGCCGATCGCGGATCACCCGTGCCGGGACGCCGCCGACAACGCTGTAGTCCGGCACGTTGCGGCTGACCACGGCGCCGGCGGCGACGATCACGTGGTTGCCGACGGTCACACCATCGAGCAGCACGGCGTTGGCGCCGATCCACACATCGTCGCCGACTTTGATGCCCCGCGCGGAGGTCCCCTGCCGGAAGATGGGCACGTCGAGATCATCGGCATCGTGGTTGAAGCCGACGAGGGTGGCATGGGAGGCGATGCGCACCCCGTCGCCGATCACCAGCTGCCCCGAAAGGCAGGCATAGGGATTGACCGTGCAGTCCGCCCCCATGGTGACATCACCGCGCACCAGCGCGCCGGCGGCAATCCAGCTGCGCGCCCCCATGGTCAGCTGGTCGGTAAACACCTGCGCATCGGGCGCAATGAAGACATCCGACGCCAGACTGGCACCGAATTGCGCCGCAAGCGTCTGCTGCCGTTCGCGCTGCTCGGCCGCGGTCTCTGCGTCGCCGGGCTGCGTCCAGGGCATCCAGCCTGCCCGGGCTCGGCGTTCCGCAGCGGAGAGCGCCTTGGCGCCCGGCCCGTGCTGCGGTGGCGAGGCTTCGGTTTCGATTGCGGGTTTTGCTGGCATGTGCAATTCTTGCGGCGTTTGCAGGCTCAACTCAACCGTTGAGCATCTTTTTCAGCGTTTCTGCGTCCTCGAGGAAAGCGCCCGGATCGTCGCCCGCAACAAATTCCAGCATCGCGTAGCGCGGGCCGGTCCATCTTCCCTGCGGCACCGCAGCGATGTAGCGCTGCCATTGCGAATGCGCCGTCTGGAGCGGATAGCGGGCCTTCGCCCCGTCCCAGGCAAACACATGAAGGTGCGCCACATGGCGGCCGAGCGCATCGAGTTCGTCCAGCGCCGCGGCCTCGTCGATCCCCGGGCTCGGCTGCCAGTAGAGGTAGACGTTGGGCGCAGTAATATCCGCCATCAGCGCGGCACTCGACGCCTGATTGTCGGTCAGCGTATCGGGGTGATATTCCAGCCCCAGCGAAAGCCCGTGTTTGGCGGCACTGGCGGCGGCCTTGTCGATGGCGCGGGCCACGTCCGCCCGCTCGGCCGGCGTGTAGGTGTGCGAAGCTCGGCCACGTTCGCCCGGCCAGATGCGCACCATAGGCGCGCCCAGCTGAACCGCCGTGTCCATCACGCTATCGACCTCGGCTTCGGTCGACGTTGGCATCCGGAGGTAGGAGCCGTATGCCGCGACCGTGAGGCCCGCATTGCGGGTGAGTTCGGCGACCGCGCCGGCGTTCGCGGCATCGCCGGGAGGCACATGAACGTCGGCACCCCACTCGATGGCGGCAAGGCCCGCGCGACGGGCGAGCGCTGCGACGTCGCCCGGCGCAAGATGCCGGAAGGTGACAGAGACCAACCCTGCGTGAAATTTTTGCACAGCCACCTTCCTCCACGTCAGATCAACGCTTTTCCACACGCTTTCCGTCCTATGCAAGGGCACGGCAGAAATTGCGAGCTTTTTGCGATCCCTTGCGGAATGCACCCGCCGGGCCGCGGCCTGGTGGAGACGATGGGACACGACCCGGCCGGGGAAACGCCTTTCGGTTGGAACATCCCATGGGGACGTGGATCTTCTTTCCTGCTCCGCGGAAGGACGCAAGAAGCCCGCCTCATGAAACGAGGCGGGCTTTGGTTATCCTGAAAAGTGTTTTTTGAAATAAAGCGTTAGAAAGTCGTGCCGTTGAAATTCAGCGTCGATGGTTGGGTGGCGTCAGTTGCAGACGCGCTTGATGCGGATGACGTAGGCGCCACGGCGCGGGCTCCAGCGCTCGGTGCGCACGTCGCGGCAGTAGACCCGCTGCGGGGCAGCGTTGGCGGCAAGGGCCGCGCCGAGGGCGAAGGCACCGAAGCCGATGGCAGCCGCCGCGCCGTTGTTGAAGTGGCGGCCGCGGTGGCCGCGGTGCGGGCGGCGATGGCGCCTGTTGCGGCTGCCCACGGTGTCAACGGCGGTCGCGCCGGTTTCGATCTGGGCGCTTTTCAGCGCGGCGAAGGGGGTTGCCGAAGCGGCGGTGGGGGCTGCGACAGCCGCGGCAGACAGTGCGATTGCGGTGGAAGCAGCGACAATGGTTTTCTTGATATTCATGGTCGAAAATCTCCAGATGCTTGCAATGTTTGTTTCGGGTTCCGGCCCGTTGCCGATGCATTGAAGATGATGACGGCTTCGTCATCTTCACGTGACCAGGGTCACAACCCGCGCATTTGAAGAATTTCGTCCAGATTGACCGCTTGCGCCCGGTACGGCGCCTTCCGACCGGATTGCCGCACGCCACGTTTGCCAGAATGGCAGGGCTCGTGGTGCGCCCGCGCCTTAGCCGGGATCAAACTGGCGCGGCCGGGCAAGCCAGCTCGCGGCACCTGCTCGCCACCGACGATGCGGGATGAGGAATTTATTGCTCGATAATACCTTTGGCAGTGCATCGGGCTTCAATATGGGCCACCATGCGAGGCAACAGCAAAGGGTGCCGCCATGAACCTCCACCGGGTCATCTACACATCGCGTCCCTTCGGTTTTGATGAAACCATTCTGGACGGCATCTTGATGGACGCCCGCCGCCTGAACGCCAGGAACGGGATTACCGGCGCGTTGATCTGCCGCCAGAATATTTACATGCAGCTCCTCGAAGGGCCTGAAGCTCCAGTCCGGAACACGGTCGAGCGCATCGGCCGCGATGATCGGCACATCGAGATGAAAGTCCACCTGACGGAGCCGGCATCGGAGCGGATGTTTGGCGACTGGGCCATGCTCCATGACCCTGCCGTATCGTGGATCTGGTCACGCGAGGCCGTGGACAACGGGGTCGTGGACAACGCTACGGCCGAGGAGGTCGAAGGGTTTTTCGTGAAGCTCCGCCACAAGCGCGAGATGGCGCCCAGCGATCTTTGATCGGCCCCACCGGCCCGCTCTGAAACGGCACAATTCGGGTTCGGACCGAGACCCGGATTGTCGGCTCGGGATCCGCCCCCGATTGCGGCCAGTCCGCAGGGCCGCTGTACCCGTTGGCGCAATTACCTCCGGAGCGCCGAATATTCTTCCACAAACTAAAAAGTTCTTTTCAGCATCGGTCAAAGCCATTCCAACGATGGCGCCGAAATATTCTGCTGCGCATTGTGAAGCGGCGACCCATGGCCGAAATTGCTGCATCGCGAATTCGTTCAGCGCGGGCTGAAACGCTCGGCCTCGACTGCGCGATCGGCGCTTGAGAATGGTTGTGTGAGGAACAGGATGGAACACCAAGTGCGATGCTCTCCGAGGCACTGGTTTGCCGTGATGCTGATCGGGCTGCTGTTTTTCGCAACTGCCATGCCCGCGGCCCTTGCGCAGGACAGCCCGCCATCACCCGGCCAGGCCGCCGGCGGCGGCGAACAAGCCGCAGCACCCACGAACTCGGTCGTCGCGGGCGTCTACCTCAGTCCGCCGTTTGTGATGAAAAGCGACGATGGCCTCACAGGGATGGCCATCGAGCTCTGGAACGCGATTGCCGAGGAACGCGATGTCGCGACCGAGTTCGTCGAGTTCGAGAGCATCCGGAAACTGCTCGCGGCAATCCAGAGCAGCGAGATCGACGCCGCCGTGACAGGCCTCACCATCACCGAGGGGCGGGCCGAATTCATCGACTTCACCTACCCGTGGTTCGACGGTGGTTTG
The DNA here is from genome assembly GCF_031195445.1 of Acuticoccus sp. MNP-M23. NCBI lineage: Bacteria > Pseudomonadati > Pseudomonadota > Alphaproteobacteria > Hyphomicrobiales > Amorphaceae > Acuticoccus > Acuticoccus sp. MNP-M23. The sequence goes on along the minus strand of NZ_CP133480.1, from coordinate 1,985,170 downwards.
CAGGTCATGGTCAGTGACGTGTCGCCAACAAGTTTCGGGAATATACTGGAGGGCCTGGCCGACACCGGTCATCTTCAGGCTTTTGCCTGGATTGGCGGCGTCATTCTTGTCGCGACACTGCTTCTCACCCTGTTCGACCGCAGGTTCGATAACGGGTTTCCCCAGCGTTGGCGCGACGGCATTGCGGACAGCTTCTACACCGTCATGTCGGTTGCCGTTTCGGGCCGGCCGCCGTCGCGGAAGAACCTGTTCGGCTGGACAGGCCGGATCCTCTCCGCCTTCTGGCTGATCTGCGGGCTGGCCGTGATCGCCTACGTCACGTCATCCGTCACCAGCGTGATGACGACGCTCACCCTCACCAACCAGATCAACGGCGTTTCGGACCTGCCGGGCAAGACGGTTGGCGTGCTTGATGGCGGCACGGGCGAGGAATTCGTGATCAGGTCCGGCCTCGGCCACGTCACGTTTGACAACATCGACAATGCCGTGACGGGCTCGCTCGATGGAGAGGTCGACGCAATTGTCGCCGATGCGCCGGTGCTCGATTATTACGCCCACTCGCGACCGCAGCGGGACGTGTCCGTTGTCGGGGAAATGTTCGAGCCGGAAAAATACGGATTCGGCATCGCACAGAACAGCCCGCTGCGCCGGCCGCTGACCGTTGCACTGATTGGCGCGGAAGAGTCGGGCTTGGTCGAAGAGCTGCGAACGAAATATTTCGGCGCCCGTCAGTAGGGCCACCCCCCGGGAAAGGCCGCCATTCAACTATAAAATCAGGGCGTTGACCGGACTTCCGACCAACGCCCTGATTGCTGTCGGCAGCGTGGCAGACTTGCGGCACACGCGCGGGTGGATCAGCGGTTCGACGACGCCCGCATCGTAAAGGGAGCTCCGCAGCAGGTAGCGGAGGGCGTTGGCAATGCCGTGCGGCTGATCGGACAATCGCTTCTACTGGACGAGTTCAATCTCGCTCGGGCGCCACTCCTTGGTAAAGAACGGCTCCAACGGGCTGTAGAGCCGCAGTATCGTCCACCAGCCCTTGCCGGGCTCGGTCTGGATCCAGTTGCCGCGCGCCACACCGCCCGGCTGCTTGGGCGCAAACCAGATTGTGGTCGAGCCATCTTCCGACGCCTCTGCCGCGGGGGAAGGATAGCTCTGGCTGCCGGCCCGCGGATAGCGCTGCGGTGTGTCGAGCATCGAGCAAGTCATGGTGTCGTAGACGGTGAACGACCAGAAGTTCGCCTCGGGAATGTTCGGCGGCAGGGTCACCTTGTAGGTCTTGGCACCATCGAGCCAGTTCTTGTCGGCGTCCTGAGCGGTCAAGAGATATTGCGAACCGATATTCGTGAGGCGCATCGCCATGGCCGGCGTGATGCCGATATAGCCGTACATGAACGATGTGCGCGCGTTCAGCTGGCGGTAGCCGGTGGGCGGGAACGGCTTGGCACCGTCCTTGGTGATTTCGGGGATCGGAGTGCCTTCGCCGCCCCCCTCGCCGCGGTCAGGTCCTGGCAGGCCGGTGTCGGTGATCCACCGCTGCCACTGATCGTCAACCGCGCCGGATCGCCTCGATGCTCACGCCCTGGGTGGTGTCGGTGAAGGCACGCACGGCGTGACCAACTCCGTCGGCGCCTGTGCAAAGGCGGATCCGCCCCAACACAGGACCAGTGCCGCAGCTGCTGCCTTGTATTTCATCGAATTCATATCCCGCATCATGTTGCTTGGCCCTCCAGAACTATTTTTCGGCGATTTCGATTTCGCTCGGGCGCCAGGACTTGTCGATCCACGGTTCGAGAGGCCCGTACATCCGCAGTATCGTGAACCAGCTCTTGCCCGGCACAGTCTCCAGCCAGTTGTTTTCTTTGCCCTCGGGGGGCTTCGGTGCGAAGTAGATGTCGTATGAACCGTCGGCGTTCTGCTGAATTCCGTCCGACTGGCTGCCGATTGTCGGGAATTTCTGGCCGGTCTGAAGCTGCGAACGGGTCTGGGTGTCGTAGAGCGTCACGGCCCAGAAGTTGTTCACCGGCACGTTGGGCGGCAGGGTCAGCTTGTAGGTCTTGGAGCCGTCGAGCGGCTTCTGCTCGCCGTCCAGATAGGCCAGCGCATAGTCCGAGCCCGCACCGGCCCTCGTCACCGCCATGGCGGGCGTGACGCCGCCCGCGTTGAAGTAGAACAGCACGCGGGCGTCGAGCCCCATCGCACCGTCCGACTGAAAGGTCGTGTTCTTGTCGGCGTAGGCGACCGTCCAGGAACTGTCCGGATAGATCGACACGCCGCCGATGCGCGGATGGTAGGTGATGGCGCGTGCCGTGGCGTTGCCGATGGTGCCGGCCTCGGCCAGACGCTTTGTCATCCGCGCGTCGGGGGCGAACTTCTGGCCCTTGACGATGCCGATGGCGGCGATCTCGCCGCGCACCTCGGGACCGATCGCGTCGATCGGTTCGCGCTGAACGATGTCGTTGAGAATTTCAAAATATTTCATGTCGTTGGGGAAGACCGTGTTGAAGGCCTTGCCGGACATGTCGATGAACTCGGTCGGCGCCGGACTATCGGCGTCCTTGAGTGGGTATATTTTCAGTCCGTCCTTGATGTTCTTGACCGCGGGTTCCAGCCCATTCTCGATCGAACCACGCAGGAACAGGAAGTTGCGGTTGGTCGGCGGCTTCAGCAGGAAATAGCCGTCCGGAATGTCGCCGGAATAGCCGGGCGGCAGGACGAGATACTTGCCGCCCGTGCCCTTGTCCGGTCCGGTGACGCCGATATTGCCGACGAAACGCTGCCAGCTGTCGTCGAGGAAGCCGAGCATGCCGGGCGGCACTTCGATGACCGTCGGCCCGTCTTGGCCAAGGTCCGTGCCGGAATAGGCGTAGAGCGTGGAGGTGTTGGCTGTGACGACGAGCGTCGCCGAATCCATCAGCTGCCCGAAGAGCGCCACCTTGTTGGACGCGTCCGCGCCTTGTGCGGCAAAGTTGTCGAGGACGCTGTTGATCGACACGGCGCCCAGGTTGTCGAGATAAACGTCGAGGGCGCGCATCCGGTCGAGATTGTCGTACACGGTCTCGACCGTGTTGCCTGTCGGGACACCGTCGAAGAAATCCAGTGTGCCGATGGCGGTCTCGACCTTGTCGGGGATCGAGAGTGAATCGAGGGTCTTCTGCGAGACCTGCGCGTAAGCCGTCGCCGATGTGGCAAGGCCCAGCGCGAGCGCTAGCGCGTTGATGCGGACTGCGTGCTTCATCCCATTGCTCCGAAGGTGTGTTGGATCGGGGCGGCAGCGCACCGGGGCGCTACCGCCGAGCGTCGTTATTGAACCGGTTCGATCTCGCCGGGGCGCCAGGATTTGTCGAAGAACGAGGGCAGCGGGCTGTAAAGGCGCAGCAGCATGAACCAGCCCTTGTCGGGATCGGTCTGGATCCAGTTGCCACGCGCCACACCGTCCGGCTGGACGGGGCTGAAGTAGACTGTCGTCGAACCATCATCCGCCGCTTCGGCCGCCGGGGACGGATAGCTCTGCGAGCCGGCGCGCGGGTATCGCTGCGGCGTCGCAAGCATCGAGCGCGTCTGGTTGTCGTAGAGCGTGAACGACCAGAATGCACGGGCCGGAATATTCGGCGGCAGCTTTACCTTGTAGGTCCTGGCGCCGTCGAAGGCTTCGTCGTTGTTGTCGAGGAAGCTGGCGAGATACTGGGAGCCAACACCCGGAATCTGCATGATCATCCCCGGCGAATCCAGCGTGTAGGCGTAGTAGAACCACGTGCGCGAATCGAGCGTTCTGGCGCCGGTCGCCGGCAGCGGGGTGAACCTGCCGTCCGCGAAGGTCGGCGGCGGGGTCTCGAAGAAGGCGCCGCCCTCCCAAAGCGGCAGGAACCAGTTGGAGCCGGGGTAGTGCGCCCACTCCGGATGCGCATCGGCAAAGCGCCACTGCAGCGAACGACCGACAGCCTGGCCCGCTGCAGCCGCGTCCGTCAGCAGCGCCTTGTGCCGCTCGTCGGGGTTGAACTCCTTGCCATGCACGATGCCGATGGCGGCGAGCTGACCGGCAAGCTCCACGTCGTAGCTGGTAGCAGGTTCGTTCTGGACGTTCTCGTTGATCAGCTCAAAGAAGCCGTAGTCACTCGGCGGGATGGTGTTGACCGGCTTGCCGCTGCCTTCGATGAAATTCATCTCGGGGATTTTCGGCTCGCCCGCGAGCGCGACCGTACCTTCGAGAGCCTGCGCGATGCTCGTGCCGAACGCGCCGGGAACGTAAGGATAGATCTTGAGATTCTGCTTGACGTTCTTGACGGCGGGTTTCGGATCTTTGCCGTCCGAGATGAAGGCGCGCGCTGCGTAGAGCACTGTATTCGTCCTGGAGTGGGCGATGAAGTAGCCGCCTTCGGGAAGCGTGCCCTTGTAGTCCGGACCGACGATCAGATACTTGCCGCCCATGCCCCGGTCCGGCCCCGACCGGCCGATATCGATGATCCAGGAGAACCACATGTCGTTGATGGTGCCGAGGCCGTCCGATGGTTGCTCGATCACCACCGGGCCATCCGAAAGGTCGACATAGGCCAGATAATAAACGGTGTCGGCATTGCCGGTCAGAAAGAGAGAGCTGGAGCCGAGCAACTCGGAGAAAACGATCACGTCGCCGGATTTGGCGCCCAGATCCTGAAAGCCTTTGACCAGCGCAAGTGCCGATGCGCCGCGAAAGCTGTTGTTGTAGACATTAAGCGCGCGGGTGAAATAGAGCGTGTCGAACACGCTCTTCGCGGTTTCCTCAGTCGGCACGCCATTGTTGAACTCGAGAGTTCCGATCCGGGTGTCGATACTGTCCGGCGCCGAAAGTGAATCGATCACCTCGGCGGGGACCTCGGCACGCGCGATGCCCGTGATCCCCAGACAGACAATGACTGACATGCAGAAAGATGCTCTGAGACCCATCCCTAGCTCCTTTGAAACTCTGTTTTCGTGAAAGATCCAACAGTGGCGATCTCAAGGGCCGGCTTCGGCTAACGCTGGCCGGGCCAGCAGGGTCAGCGCAGTGTCGACCGGCCCCAGTCCTTCAGGTCTGTTCGGCTGGAGCCCACCAACGCCCGCCACCGCCCCGCTGAACGCGGCGCGCCTCCGGACCGGTGCCCCTCATTATTTGCCCCACCTTCGCCCTCTGCCGGCGGGTAGAATTAATTGCAACATATCAAAGAGACTGGCCATTTCACGCCAAAGATTGCTATAGATTGTTCTTTGCATACCTTCGACTGTATCAATACAGCGAAGACAGGAGGGCCTATGGTCCGCCGCGTTGTTCCGGTCACACGGGCTGTTTATCTCGATGCCTACCTGAAGATTCTGCGAGAAATCGGCTCACCGTTCGCCGGACAATTGCATGCATACGGTCTGCCCGAGATCGGCGAAGATCCCTCCTGCATGTTGGTGCCGGTCCGCCCCAGCATGACGTTCGTCGTCGCCGCTGCGCGCGGCGAGGGGATCGACGACCTGTCACACAGGGGGCTTGCCAACGTCTGCGACAGCGACCTCACCGATCAGTTCAAGGCGGTGGTGCGTGGCCGACCCACGTTGCTGGACGCTCTGCGGCTCTGGTGCATGCTCGCCGTGCTGGAGGACAACTGCGCCAGCTGCTGGTTGTCGCCGACCGGGAATTCGGTTCGCCTGTGCAGCCATATTCACAGCCTGGACGTCCATCCGGGCCTTGAATACACGCAATGGATCCAGAACAAGATCGCGATCGATATCGTGCGGCTTTACCTTGGCGCGAACTGGATGCCGCGAACGATCGCCTTCGATGCGACGTTTCCAATCCGCCCATCGATGGCGAAGGCATGGCCGAATTCAAGGCTGATCGTCGGTCAGAAGGCGACGTGGATCGACATTCCGATCGACGCTCTTGCCGCTCCGCCCCTGGCGGGCGCAACTGAAGGCCTTGACGGTGGCGCCGTTCCGGACCCGCCGCGCGAGGTCGTCGGCGTCTTGCGTCAGCTCATTCCGTCCTACCTTCCGGAAGGATCGCTTTCGATCGAGCGTGCGGCGAAGATCGTCGGGATGAGCGTGCGCACGCTGCAACGCGAGTTGCAGAATGCGTCGGTCAGCTACTCCCGGCTTCTGGAAGAGGTGCGCTACCAACGGGCAAGCGAACTCCTGCACGATCCCGCCGTCCGCATTACCGATATCGCGCACGCGGTCGGCTACGATGATCCGTCCCACTTCTCGCGCGCTTTCCGGCGATTTGCGGGGACGACGCCATCGCGTTTTCGCGAGTTGCGGTCCGGTTAGCCAGCGCGCACCTCGGCTCTGGACCGCCCGTCTGGAGGATTTCCGGGGGCACATTCAGGCCGGCAAGGCGTCTTGAACGCATTTCATCAGCTCGATCGGTGCCTTCTGTCCGAGCGCGCTGTGCGGGCGAACGTCGTTTTAGTCGCGACGCCAAGCCTCCGTCTTGGCCTGGGCGTCGTCAAGGCGCATGAACCAATGGGCGTTCAGACATTCGGCAACCCGCCAGACTATTGCCGCACCACGACCAGCGTGTTGGCAGGCCCTTCACGGCGCGCAAGATCGAACAGGATGGCCGCATGATCGGGATGAAGCCTGACGCAGCCGGCAGAGGCAGGGCTGCCGAGCCGGCCGATCTGGTTGGTGCCGTGGATGGCATAGTCGCCGTTGAAGAACACGGAATAGGGCATCGGCGCATTGTTGTAGATGCTGGAGCGGTGGTGGCGGGACAGCCATTGCGCGCGCCATTGCCCCACCGGCGTGACCTTTCCGTGGCGGGCCGTTGAGACCGGCCACGTCGCCACGACAGTTCCGCGGTGAACAAGCGTGAGCGCCTGATCGGACAGGTCCACCTCGGCATAGACAGCCGCGTCGCCCGCCGCCGCACCATCGACGGCCGATGCCCGGGTGAGCCCGGCTGCGATCCCGGGGCGGGACGGGCTCCAAACGCCCAGCCCTGCGTCCCTTGCCGCCTGTTCGGCCTCCGCGTGGAATGGGATTTCCGCACGCGCCCAGCCATGCGTGACGAGCCAGGCCGCAATGTCCTGTCCGCCAACGGTGCAGTTCACGCGGCCTGCGTCGTTGTCTTTCCCCGTCGCCGGCTCGCACAAAACGGTGCGCATGCGCACGAACCGCCTGATTGCAGTGAGCGCCATGCGCCCGCACGGCCATTGTTGAGCCCCCTTTGCGCACACCTCATCGGGATCGGTTACGGCGATCCCGGCCAGCGCGTAACGTTCCCCATGTCGCTCCAGCGCCCCAGCCGCGCGGATCACGGGCACCGGGATGCGGATCCGTTCGGCGGCGGCTATGGCGGCGGGCTGAAGTGCACCGCCGCCATCCGCGGCCGAGGCGTTTCTTGCGGGAAGCGCGGTCTGCGCAATAAGGGTGATGGCAAAGGCGGCCAGCCAGGCGCGCCATCGCGATCCAGGACTGCAGTTTGTCGCTGCGTGCAAGTGCTTGGCCCTTTCCCGCTCGTTGGCGCCCAGTTGACGCGAGTGTGGAACAAACGAATCGGGACGTCCCGGATTTTCGATCACATAACGCGCGATGGGCTTCAGAACATCGATGCAGTGTTGCGTCCCGTGCGCGGCCAGATGCCACGACCGCGGGTGCGAACGCCGGCGACAGCCCCCTTTTGATGGCCTTCCATCCATTTTGCCGCCGCATTTTTTGGTATTGGCATCATTTGATTTGATAAATGAAGTGTCTTCTTTCTCAGCCCTTATAGTATCGTGCACTGACGTAGACAGAGGTCGAGCATGCAGACTGTCGCCAGCCCTGCGACCGAACCGATCGAGGACGTGCGGGAAGCGTATCAGCGGCTGACGCAAATGCAGGCGCTGGTGACAGAGGTCATCGGTCAGTTCGTGCATCGTGCGCTCCACGAGGTTCCGGCCGGTGTCGACGAAGCGCTCGCCCGCCTCGGCGCCTTCGTCAGCGTCGATCGGACCTACGTTTTCGAAACGCGCCCCGGTGCCCTCATCACCAACACCCACGAATGGTGCGCCCCCGGCATCCAGCCCGAGATCGAAACGCTTCAGGACCTGCCGCAGGACATCATCCGGTTCTGGCTGCGACCGTTTCGTGATGGCCGGCCGGTGTACGTTCCCGACGTGAAGGCGCTGCCGGCGGTACGGGCCGAAGAGCGCGAGCTTCTTGAAAGGCAGGGCGTCAAGTCGCTTCTTGTGGTGCCCATGCTGAACGCCGGCGAGCTGTTCGGCTTCGTCGGCTTCGACGCAGTCCGCGCCCGCCGGATTTTCTCCGCCGGCGAGGTGAGCCTCCTCACCTCCGTCAGCGACGTGGTCTGCTCCGCGCTCGTGCGCCGGGACGCTGCACGGCAGGTGACCAACGCGCAGGCACGCCTTGCCGCAATCACGGAGCACGCCTCAGACCTCGTCCTCGTCATGGATGAGGACGGTCTGGTGGCATGGGCAAGCCCCTCCGTGCAGCGCCTCACGGGGCGGACCATGACGGGTGCATGCTGGTGGAGTGCACTGAACGCGGACCACCGAGAAAATGTCGAGGCGGCGGCGAGCGCCCTCCTCGGTGAGGGAACGCAAGGCGGGGGTACGGCGCTGCCAGATTGCCTCGTCGATACGCCGGACGGACAGCGCTGGCTCGCCTCCCGCGCCATCGACCTGCGTGCGGACCCGGCCGTTGGCGGGCTCGTGGTGACCGCCAGTGACATCACCGAGCGGCGAAAGGCGGAGGACCTTCTCGCCCATCAGGCGATGCACGACATGCTGACCGGCCTGCCCAACCGATCGCTCCTTGCCGACCGTCTGATGCGCGCCGCCAAGCGGGCGAAGCGGCGCGGCCACCTGATCGGCCTTCTCTTCCTCGACCTCGATCACTTCAAGCTCGTCAATGACAGCCACGGCCACAGCATCGGCGACGAGCTGCTGCGGCAGGTCGCGCAGCGTCTCGTCGATGCTGTCGGCTCTCCCCACACCGTGGCCCGCTTTGGCGGGGACGAGTTCGTCATCCTGATCGAGGAAATCGACGACCTGTCCGAGCTCGAGACACGGACCGCGGAGGTCTTCGACCGCGTCTCCGGGCCCTTCGTCCTGGACGGACGGGAATTCTTTGTCACGGCCTCCATCGGCCTCCTCGTTCACGACGGCCACGACCTGGAGCTGGAGGGGGTGCTGCGACGGGCGGATGCCGCGATGTACCGGGCCAAGGAAGGGGGGCGGAACCGAATCGTTTCGTTCGACGCTGCAATTCAGGAGAAGGTCGAGCGCCACGCCCGGATCGTGCACAGCATCAAGCGGGCGATCGAGGCGGGAGAAATCCGCCCCTCCTTCCAGCCCATCATGCGCCTCGGCAGCCGCGAGCTGGTCGGGCGGGAAGCACTGGCACGATGGCAGCACAGCGAACTCGGCGACGTCAGCCCCGAGGAGTTCGTGAAGGTGGCCGAGCATACGGGTCAGATCCGCGCGCTCGGCATCAGCATCATCGAGCAGGCTGTGGAAATTGCGACGCGCGTGGGCGGCGACTGGCGGCTCAATGTCAACGTCTCGCCCCTCGAACTCGACGATCCGGGCCTGCAGTCTTCCGTAATTAACACGCTGGAACGCTGGGAGTTTCCGCCGGAGCGGCTGTGCCTGGAGATTACAGAGAGCACCATCGCCGAACGGCCGGCCGCGGCTCTCGCCAGCTTGCGCGCGATCCGCAGGTTGGGCGTCCATCTTGCGATCGACGATTTCGGCCGCGGCTACTCCTCGCTGAGCATCTTGCAATCGATGCCGTTCGATTTCCTGAAGATCGACCGTTCGCTGATCATGGGCCTGTCCAGCGCTAAGTCCGATCAGCGCCTGGTGCGGGCCGTCCTGCGCCTTGCAGACGATTTCGGCCTCGAGGTGGTGGCCGAGGGCATCGAGACCCCCGAGCAGGAGGCGCTTCTGATTGAGCTGGGCTGCGGTCTCGGCCAGGGCTATCTACTCGGCCGGCCTACTGCCATCGCCACCTGACGGACCCCGGCATGGATGATCTGGACATTCCCCCCGAAAGTGGAAAGTTCCGCTGAGTTAACATGCGAACTCGCTGACAAAGCATCTGAGGTGCCCCCCGTCTTTGGACCACCCGGTTGGAGAATTTCCGGGGGTGTGCGCTCGAGCCGTGGTGAAGCGGCCTGAGCGGGTTTCATCAGCTCGATGGGTCCTCTGGCCCAGCGCGCTGTGAGGGCGAACTTCGTTCTAGTCTCTACACCAAGCCTCCATCCTGGCCCAGGCGTCGTCAAGGCTCATGAACCAGTGGGCGTTCAGGCATTCTGTGCGACGCTTGCCGTTGAAGGACTCGATGAAGGCATTGTCGGTCGGCTTGCCCGGCCGGGAGAAGTCGAGAACGACGCCCTTCTGGCAGGCCCACAGATCCAGGTCGCGGAAGGCGAACTCGCTCCCCTGGTCAACCCGAATCGCTTGCGGATAGCCTGGTTCCCGGCAGGTCCGTTCGAGAGCCCGCACCACGTCCTCTCTCCAATAACTAAACCGCGGATCGACTGTCGGCGAGAAGCGCGAGTACGTGTCGTAAGATCGTCAGGATGCGAACCTTGCGGCCGGTGGCGAGCTGGTCGTGAACGAAGTCCGTCGTCCACGTCTCGTTCGTCTGCGTGGCCGGCCTGCGGTCATCGCGCAGCCTGGCCTTTAAACGCCGCTTTGGGACCCTGGTTTGCAGCGGCAGGCCCGACCCCTTATCTAGTCGGTAGATCCTCGTCGCATTCACCGGCCGACCCTCTCGTCGCAACAGGACGTGGACGCGCCGGGATCCGTAGCGGACCCGCGTCTCGCAGATCTCCTTGATGCGCGCCCTCAGAGCAGCCTGATCGCCGCGTCGCGATTGGTCGGTGTACTTGGACCGATCGATCGTCAGGACCGCGTGGGCGCGCCTGACAGAAATCTTCCAGGTCCCTCGAACCTCATCCATCACGCAGCGCCTGCGAGCAGTCTTCAGAGCTTTTCTGCAAGCACGTCCTGCAGCACTGCCTTGTCCAGCGAGAGGTTCGCCACGAGCCGCTTCAGCTTCGTGTTCTCCTCCTCGAGCTGACGTAGCTTGCGCACCTCCCACGGCATCTGTCCGTCGTCAGAACATTCGGCGCAGGTCGGGGCGTAGATTGCGGAGTGTCGGCCTCGTCTGATGATTGATGTTAGGCGGCGAGCTTGCGGTGCTGCAAACGCCGATCTTCGATGGTCTGTCGCTTGATCCTCTCACGCTGTTTGATGATGGTAGCGGCCCTGCCGAAGTCGGCATCGGCGGGTGTCACGTTGTCCAGGCTCTCGTGGTGCCGCCGGTCATTGTAGTGCGCGACGAAGGCTGCGAACCGGCATTCGAGGTCGCCGGGCCGGAAGTCGTTTTCCAGCAGGATGCGGCTCTTCATGGTCTGGTGCCAGCGCTCGATCTTGCCCTGGGTCTTGGGGTGGAAGGGCGCACCGCGCACATGATTCATCTTGTGGGCCTCGATGTAATCGTCGAGATCGCTGGTGATGGAGCAAGGGCCATTATCTGGCAGCAGGCGTGGCCTGTGGTTCACGAGCGGCAGAAAGTTCGGCGCGGGATACCCAAATGCGCCAGCGTCTTGCGCGCCGGCAGGTGGGACTGCTCGACGATCCTGATAATCTCGAGTTTCTGGGTTCCGGGATACCTCATGCGTCGTCGCCCCCATCCGCGCTCCTGCTTTTGCGGAGCAGGCGGTTCTCGAGCGTCAGGTCGGCGACGCATTCCTTCAGCCCGCTGGCCTCGCGGCGCAGATCCTTCACCTCGCCGGTCGTGGCGGCACGGGCGGTGTCACCGGCAAGCCGGCGCATGCCCGCCTCCATGAATTCCTTCGACCAAGTGTAATACAGGCTCTGAGCAATGCATTCCTTGCGGCAGAGCTCGGCGATGCTGTCCTCGCCGCGCAGGCCATCCAGCAAGATCCGGATCTTGTCTTCCGCCGAGAAGTGCCGCCGGGTTGCCCGACAAATGTCTTTTACCACCTGCTCCGCAGGCTTTTTCGTGTTCGAGAGTTTGGATCTCATCTTCGTTCCTTCGTCAGGACGACGAGACCCAAACCCTCCTTAAATCACTATCTCAATTCTGGACCATAGGTGCTGACGGGGAACACTCACTAGCGGACGCCCCCGCTTCGACACCGACATCCCTCACCTCAATAATTGACCACGAGATGAGTAGTCTGGCGACGCATCTCAAATCTACTGAAGTGGGACAATACTAAACTGCTATTTCCGGCGCCGGACGCATAATGGGACGTTATGGGACATCGGTCGTTCGCACTCGACTGCCGGGGAGCCGCACGGTTCGAAAGCCGATGTGATTTGATCCGAGGGCGAGCTCCTGGGGCTGCCGGGCCGAGGGCCTGAAGCGCGCGCAATAGACGGGCGCACACAGCCATGAACCGCCCTTGACCGTCACCTGCGGGCCGAGCGCCGTGCCATGGGTCAAGGCTTCGCGAACGGTCGGGCCGAGGGGGTCGGTCGCAGCAACGGCAGGGTGGCCAGGCACCCACCAGTTCTGCGCATACTCCCAGACGTTGCCTGCCATGTCGTAAAGGCCATATCCGTTCGCCTCATAGCATCCGACCGCGGCCGTGCCGTGGGCACCGTCGATCTGCTCGTCGTTGGTCGGGAACGCGCCCTGCCATGTGTTCGCCTTGTCGGCGTCGGCCTCGTCGTAGGTGTTGCCCCAGGTGTAGCGCTTATCTTTCAGGCCGCCGCGCGCGGCGTATTCCCACTGCGCCTCGGTCGGCAGCGCGCGGCCGGCCCATTTGGCGTAGGCATACGCATCCTCAATCGAGACCTGCACGACCGGATGATGGTCCCGGTCCTCGATGGTGCTGCCGGGGCCCTCCGGATGGCGCCAGCTGGCCCCTTTCGCCCATCGCCACCACCTGGAAACGTCCGTGAAGTCGCCGACCGGCTCGGTGGGCGGGGCGAACACCATGCCGCCCGGCTGCAGCAGCGCGTCGGGCAGCTTTCCGCGACCGGCCGCGCCGATGCCGCGCTCGGCGATCGTGATGTAACCGGTTTCTTTCACGAACGCGGCGAATTCGGCGTTCGTCACCTCCGTCCGGTCAATGAAAAAGTCCGAGACCAGGACGTCGTGGGCCATTCGCTCCTCCGGCCGGTCGCTGTCGGAGCCCATGGTGAACGCGCCGCCCTTGATGAACACCTCTCCGGTGGCCTGGGGCCGTTCCGGGCAGGCGGCCGCGGCCAAGGCGACAGGAGCTGATTGCGCGAAGGGCACCGATGTCCCTTCGGTCGCGAATACGACCCCGGCGGCGAACCCCGTGGCACCGAGCGCGCAGAGAATAACGGCGGATCGTGTCAGTATCACTGCCCCTCCTTCGCGATTGCCTTGATCGCGCGAGTCTCTGGCGTATCCGGCAAGGTCAACGACTGCCGGGCCAGACTGTAGCCCAGTCGTCCTGCATGTCGACGAGGAGCCAGCCGCGCGTCCCGGCCTCGTCGAGACCGCGCGCGAGCTTGCCGACGGCGCCGTCGCGATCATAGGCGAACTCGCGCTCGGCATCGGTGTGGTGAACGATCAGGCCGAGCCGCGGTCCGTCCCCGGCGGTCGTCCATTCCAGCATCTGGAAATCGCCATCAGAATTGCCGGCAGCGAGGATCGGGCGCTTGCCGAGGCGGCTCTCGATTGCGACCGGCTTTCCCTCCTTGTCGTCGATGAAGAAGATGCCGGGGTCCTTCATGATCGCAGGCGTTCCATCGGCGACCTCGTAGCGCGCGTTGCCGGAGGTGCCGATAACCTGATCTGGCGGGATGTTGTAGGCCTCCTGCGAGAAGACGCGGATGAAGTCGATCCCGCCGCCCGAAACGATGAAGGTGCGGAAGTCCTCGTCGCGCAGGTAGGCGAGAAGCTCCAGCATCGGCTGGTAGATCATCCTGTCGTAGGCCATCCCGGTCTCGGGGTGGCGTGCGGTGTCGAGCCAGCTGCGGACGCTGGCCTTGAAGTCATCGGTTGCCATTCCCGAATGACTGACCATGGCAATTTCGAGCATCCCCTCCGTCCCGCTTGCGGCGATCGCCTTCATGTCGCCGGCGGCCGCCGATTTCAGCAGGTCCGATGTCAGGATCGAGGGGTCGGCGGCGGCCATCTCCTTCAGTTTGTCCAGCGCGTAGAGGAACTGGAAGTAGACCGGCTGCTCGGCCCACAATGTGCCGTCATTGTCGAAGACGGCGATCCGGTCGGCGGGGGTGACGTAGGTGTCGGCGGCGGCATCGGTGACGCTCTCGACGAATTCGACGATGGCGGCCTTGGCGTCCCCGTCGTTCCAGGAGGGAAGCGGATCCGCGTGGGCAAAGCCCGGCAGAGCGAACAGTGCAGCGAGGGCAAGGATGCGGCGCATTGCAGACTCCAACTGATGGGAGTGATCGGCCCGCGAGAAAAATTCCCCGCGGGCGCTCGGTGCTCTTACTGAACCATGCCGCTCAAAGTGTTCTCAAGCTGCTCCTGGATCTGGTCGACCGAGAAGCTCGCAGCCCGCTGCGACGGCGGATATTCCTCGAAGGTCGAGAAGAACCGCGCGACTTCCGCCTGAGCCGGCACCAGCAGGAAGGCGTGGTCCAGCACCCAGTCATAGTAGGTGTTCGAGGTCCGGTCGGCTCGCTCATAGGGATCCGAGCGCAGGTCGAAGATCTTCGGGACACGCAGCGGCGTGAACGGCTCGGCCCAGATGTTCAGCGTCCCCGTTTCGCGCTGCTCCTGGAACACGAACTTCCAGTTCTCGTATCTGAGGCCGACGATGACGCCATCGTCGTTGAAGTAAAAGAACTCGTTCCGGGCCGACTCGTCGGTTTCGCCGGTCAGGTATGGAAGCTGATTATAGCCGTCGAGGTGGACCTTGTACTCCTTGCCGTCGACAGTGGCGCCTTCGAGCAGTCGCTCCTTGATGTCGGCGTCGCCGGCGGCGGCAAGCAGCGTCGGGAACCAGTCGAGCCCCGAGAACATCCCGGTCTTGACGGTGCCGGGCTCGATGTGGCCGGGCCAGCGGAGCGCGGCAGGCACGCGGAAAGCACCTTCCCAGTTGGTGTTTTTCTCGCTGCGGAACGGGGTCGTGCCGGCGTCGGGCCAGGAGTTCTGGTGCGGCCCGTTGTCAGTTGAGTACATCACGATGGTGTTGTCCGCGATGCCAAGCTCATCGACTGCGTCGAGGATCGACCCGACCATCGCGTCATGCTCGATCATGCCGTCGGCATACTCGGTCAGCGCGGTCAGCCCGGGTTCGCTGCGATTTTCTTCCTTGACGTGGGTTCGGAAGTGCATTCGCGTGGCGTTCATCCAGACGAAAAACGGCGTGTCCTCGGCGACCTGGCGCTGCATGAACTCGATGGCGGCCGCCGAAGTTTCCTCGTCGACCGTCTCCATCCGCTCACGGGTCAGGGGACCCGTGTCCTCGATCTCGCCGTCTGCGGAGGCACGGATCACGCCGCGCGGGCCGAACTGCTCGCGGAAGCTCGGGTCGGTCGGGTAGTTGCGGTTCTCCGGCTCTTCTTCTGCATTGAGGTGGTAGAGGTTGCCGAAAAACTCATCGAAGCCGTGGTTGACCGGCAGAAATTCATCCTTGTCGCCAAGGTGATTCTTGCCGAACTGGCCCGTAGCGTAGCCAAGATCCTTGAGCGCGGAAGCAATGGTGACATCGTCTTCGCGCAGACCAAGATCGGCGCCGGGCAGACCCACTTTGGACAGGCCGGTGCGCAGCGTCGACTGGCCGGTGATGAAGGTCGACCGCCCAGCCGTGCAGCTCTGCTCCGCGTAATAGTCGGTGAACTTGATGCCGTCGTTGGCGATGCGATCAATGTTCGGCGTTTCGTAACCCATCAGACCAAAGCTGTATGTCGACAGGTTGGTCTGCCTGATGTCATCGCCCCAGATGACGAGAATGTTCGGCCTTTGATTTTGTTGGGACGTGTGTTGGGCCGCAGCATTTTCAAAGGCACCGGCAGTGCAACCGAGTGCGATTATGCTGCATATGAAAAATCTAAAAAAATCCTCCCACAATTATAGATGCAGGTTCCAGGAACCACTGTGGTTGAGCTTATGGGAGGAAATGGCAATCAAAAGGCGTTTTATATGGTAATTTCGCGCTAAGCGTGAGGCGGAGTGCCGCAGAGGTTGCGGTTATGCCGGCTGCGAGACGGAGCGGTTCGTCGCTGCCAGAGCTCCTGGAAAAGAGCGGTGGCAAGGCTGCCGTTCGGCGCGATTTCCGAAAATCCAAGGTGCCCGTCAATCTCATCGCGGAAAGAACGACACTGGTAAGCTCGCTGTCATTCGACGCGCTATCTGGCGCAGAATTTGAAAAATTATCTGGCATAGGCGCCGTGGGCAGCTTGCCGCCGAGCGTCCGAGCGCCTGCAGGGGCGCGAAGTCGCATGCCAAGGAGCGTGTCGAATTGTGCGCCAGATAATTCGGAAAACTACACTCAACCCTTCAAAGGTTTGGGTGACGCAATCAGTCCTCTGAAATAGGACAGAAGTATTTCCGCACGAGATGTCGCATCATCTCCCGCGCGAAACAGAACGAGCCCGGACCATAGGGCGTAAAGGCTGATCGCAAGCTGCCGTGTTGTAAGCTGATAGCTGAGCTTGAAGCGCGTTTTCAGCGTGTCCAGAACCGAGGCCAGAGCGTCATAGCTGGCATTGCGCGCGTGCGCGCACTGCGCGGCGAAATCGGGGTCACGCTGCGCCTGTAATTGCAGTTCGATCGCCAACAAGGACCATTGCGTTTGCTCCGCAATCGCCGTGAGGTGCTCTGCAAACCCTTCCAGAGCGTGATCGAGCGTATCGCTCGACGCGGATTTCACCAGAGCCTGCAGCAGGACCGCTTCCCGTTCGATATGACGTTGGAGAACCGAGAGCAAAAGGTCCTGTTTGCTTGCGAAGTTGGAATAGAAAGCACCCTGGGAGAACCCCGCCTTCTCGCACACGGTCCGAAGCGAGGTCGCATTGACCCCGCCTTCGGCGAACAGGCTTTCGGCCGCATCCAGAAGGCGCTCGCGCGTGCGCTGTTGCTGTTCCTGCCGCGACAATCGACGGGGGGCATCTGTCATGGCGAGGGTCTTCTGGCTGTGACTCCGGGTTCGGCGCTCATTCGCTCGAGAATCCTTTGCGGACGTTGCTGATCCAGCTCCCCACGGCCTTCAGCGCGGCGCCGCCTTTGGCGGCCAGACTATCGATTTCGGCCTCGAAGGCTTCACGGCGCTGGGTATCGGGTTCCGGCAGGGGCGGCAGGATATGCGCGTAATAGGTCTGATCCAGCAGCCGGTGCAGCAATCTCTCCCCCGGGAACGGCTTGCCGCTATTCAGCGCGCGCGCGCCCCTGAGGAGATTGCGGATGTCATACTGGGTCGGGCTGATATCGGGCGCCTGCTTGGGAATGTTCAGCAATTTGTAGACGCCGATCCGGGCGGTGCGGATAGAGGCCTCCATGGTAAATATGATGTCGTTGCGGGTTTCCACGAATTGCCCGATCAGACCCAGATTCGTGCATCCTTCCGGCACGACCCGAGGGCGGTCGCCGGCAGCGCGTTTCATGAATTGCGCCGTGATATAGGGCATCAGCGCGGTACGAACCTTGGTGCTCGCGACCACATCATCGATCTGGTCTTCAATTCCCAGATGATAGCAGAGTTCGCTCAAAATCTCCCGCCCCGTGCACTCCGGCAAGATCTTGCCGACATGATTGCCCGGCTGGTCCATCAGCAGGCCATAGACCCACAAGACAAGCGTGTCTTCCGGTTGATCGGGAAAATGGGGCTGCCGGTTGCACGTCACGCTCAGCAGCCAGTTTGAATCCGTGAATGTAATGATGCCGCCAGTCACCGTGCGTCCCGAATACGGGTCATTGACCGAAAGCGTCTTGAGCTTGTCGACCAGCGGCGAGGGTTTGCAGGTCAGGGTGGCGGACTCCCAGATCGACTGGTCGGTGTCGCCATAGAACTTCTCGGGATGGCCGAAGACATCAGACTTTTTCGCCAGGTTTTGCCAGAGCGTCCAGCCGCTGTCTTCGCCGGGCTCGTGTCGTCCGACCGTCAGTTGTGGCACGGTGTCCAGATCGCCATAGGCCGTGTTCTCCGTCATCGAACCTGTCAGCGCAAAGACGAGATCGGTGCCCCCAACCTCCAGTCGCCGGGGCTGACCTGAGACAGTTGAGACAATGCCGGTCACGGTCTTCTGAGCGCCGGTCTCGCTCAGCTCCAGATCCCGCACGCGCGTGCCGAACTGAAAGCGCACGCCTTTCTGGCGCAGCATGTCCGCCAGTGGTTTGATAAAGGTATCATATTGATTGTATTTGGGGAAAACGAGGGCAGACAAATCCCCGAAGCCGTCAACGGCATCCAGGAAGCGGTGCATGTACAGCTTGGTTTCCAGAAGGCTGTGACAGTTCTTGAACGCGAACATGGAGCGGAACAGCGCCCAGAAATTGCTGCTCAGAAAGCCTTCGGACAAGTATTCCTCAATGGTCAAATCATCGAGGTCTTCCTTCCTCTTCAGCATCAGACGGATCATTTCCCATTGATGGGATCTGGTCAGCCCCATATCGGTGAAATCGACGATCTCACCCTGATTGCGCATCAGGCGCGCCTTGGAATAGTTGGGGTCGTTGTCATTGAGCAGGCGGTATTCATCCAGGACCGAATAGCCTTCAGGCAGCTCCACGGCTGGAACATCCTGGAACATGTCCCACAGGGTGTCATAGTTCCAGTTCATCTCCCGCCCGCCCCGGATAAGGTAGCCGTCTTCGGGGTTGCCGGAGCCGTCCATTGACCCGCCCTCAATCTCCATCTCTTCAAGGATGGTGATATTGGCGGGCGGCATATGGCCGTCCCGGATCAGGTAAAATGCTGCGGCGAGCCCGCCAATACCGCCACCGATAATCCAGGCTTTCCGGTCTTCCACGCCGGGCGTGGGGAGCGGGCGATGCCGGGCATAGGGGCCAATGAAATCGGGTGGCGGCAAGGTGTTCTTGGCACGGTGGCTCCAATAGCCCGCCGTAGCGTCAGGCTCGTGCTCGAAACCAATCGGAGCAGTGGAAGGGCCGTCAAGGACGGCGTTTGCGCCATGGGTCATGTGAGGCTCCGCTATCTGTCATCTGGCCGCATCGAACGTGGCGGCCTTATGAACAAGAGATAGCAACTGATATTCGAATATCAACTGATATGCCAGTTTAGCGATGGTCGAATTTGGGTGACGGGGCCGATCAGACGCGCTCCGTGGCAAAAATCCCGCGTGGTAGCTGGCATGCATGAGCAGACCGATCCCGCGGACCGACAAGACGAGAAACCGGCCAGCCTATAACAAAGCGCTCAAGCGCCGCGGCTCGCTGACAATCAGGTTCGATCCCGGAATGAGCTGGGATGCTGCGCCGACAGGCAGGCGTGGCGGAGGGGCAGCCGTATCGGCGACGCACCTGTCCCTGCCCGGCCTGCTCAGCCAGATCCCGATCGGCGTACCCGTGACGGATGCTGTCGGATAAGCCTGTCCGGGGAAAGGGGGCCTCGGCCATCACCCGATTTGTGCAACGGAGCCAACCGTCGTCCATCGCATCCAATGGATCTTTAGAGCGTTTCGACTCGCTGTTCGAACTGCCAATAATTCGATCACCAGTGGAGCCCTCTGGAGAGATGACCAGCCTGATCATGCTGCTTTCGATGGAAGAGATCACCGCTGCATCGTGTAGTGCGAGCCCCGTTTGTGGCTGCAATACGCTCGCAATTTCGACCCGACAGCCCTGCGCGCCAAGAGTATTTTATTCTAGTTTAAATTTCTGCATACAAAATTGGATCCTGTGGTATGTGAATTTCACATAAGCGCCCAGACAACCTCTCCCGTCGCGAAGGTGAGCGCGTGGCTGGCACAAACAATATTGGAGTGCTCGACCATGCCCAAAATTATCGACCTGTCCGACTTCGCCGCCACCCAGACCGACGGCTTCATCATCCAGGGCGACACCGGCGGCGACGAAGCGGGGACCAGCGTGTCGGCGGCGGGCGACGTGAACGGCGACGGCATCGATGACGTCATCGTCGGTGCACCGAGCGGCGACGACGGCGGGACCTATGCCGGCGAGGCCTACGTGGTCTACGGCCAGTCCGGCGGGCTGGGGACCATCGACCTCAGCGCCCTCACTGCCGCCCAGGGCTTCATCATCCAGGGCGACACCAGCGGCGACTATGCGGGCACCAGCGTGTCGGCGGCGGGCGACGTGAACGGCGACGGCATCGACGACGTCATCGTCGGGGCAACGTACGGCTCTGACGGCGGCACCTTAGCCGGCGAGGCCTACGTGGTCTACGGCCAGTCCGGCGGGATGGGAAACATCGACCGCAGCACGCTCACCGCCGCCCAGGGCTTCATCATCCAGGGCGACACCGAATTCGACCAAGCGGGCAGGAGCGTGTCGGCGGCAGGCGATGTGAACGGCGACGGCATCGACGACGTCATCGTCGGGGCACCGTACGGCGACGACGGCGGGAGATATGCCGGCGAGGCCTACGTGGTCTACGGCCAGTCCGGCGGGCTGGGGACCATCGAGCTCAGCGCCCTCACCGCCGCCCAGGGCTTCATCATCCAAGGCGACACCGGCGGCGACCAAGCGGGCTTCAGCGTGTCGGCGGCGGGCGACGTGAACGGCGACGGGATCGACGACGTCATCGTCGGGGCACGGAACGGCAACGACGGCGGGTCACGTGCCAGCGAGGCCTACGTGGTCTACGGCCAGTCCGGCGGGGTTGGGACCATCGACCTCAGCGCCCTCACCGCCTCCCAGGGCTTCATCATCCAGGGCGACGCCAGCGGCGACCAAGCGGGCTGGAGCGTGTCGGCGGCAGGCGACGTGAACGGCGACGGGATCGCCGACGTCATCGTCGGAGCACCGTTCGGCGACGACGGCGGGTCCATTGCCGGCGAAGCCTACGTGGTCTACGGCCAGTCCGGCGGGCTGGGGACTATCGACCTCAGCGCACTCACCGCAGCCCAGGGCTTCATCATCCAGGGCGACACCTTCAACGACGCTGCGGGCTGGAGCGTGTCGGCGGCAGGCGACGTGAACGGCGACGGCATCGACGACGTCATCGTCGGGGCACCGAGCGGCTCTGACGGCGGGAACGCTGCCGGCGAGGCCTACGTGGTCTACGGCCAGTCCGGCGGGCTGGGGACAATCGACCTCAGCGCCCTCACCGCAGCCCAGGGCTTCATCATCCAGGGCGACACCGGCGGCGACGAAGCGGGCAGGAGCGTGTCAGCGGCGGGCGACGTGAACGGCGACGGCATCGACGACGTCATCGTCGGGGCACCGTACGGCGACGACGGCGGGATCTTAGCCGGCGAGGCCTACGTGGTCTACGGTTTCCGCACCGCGCCGAGCGCCGGGGCCGATACCCTCACTGGCACCGACGGCGACGACACCGTCATCTTCACCGCCGCCACGCTCACCTCCGGCGACAGCTACGACGGCGGCGCGGGTACCGACACCGTGCGGCTTGAAGGCGGCGGCACGTACGACTTCACCGGCGTCACGCTGACCTCCGTCGAGGCGATCGAAACCGACGGCACCAACGCCACGATCGTCCTGCCCGACGCGACCTATGCGCCCCTCATCACCGACCTCGGCGGCGAGGATGATACCGTTGTCCTTGGCGCCGCACCCAACCTCTCCGAGATCGTCAGTCTCCTCGACGCCGGGGCCGAGACCGTCACCTTTCCCGACGACGGCACCACAGTGACGGTCACGTCGTCCGCGGACGATCGCATCGAGATGGTCTACACGGACGCCTCAGAGCTCGGGGATGGCAAGCGTTATCAAACCCAGACCCGGCTTTTCGAGCGCGACGGGGACCTGCGCCAGATGCGCACTGACTTCGACGACGGCCGCTCCGCCACCGCCGTCTACGACGAGGACGGTGTCATCACCCGTTCGGTCATCACGGACGGGCCGGGCGACACGGAAAACTATACCTCGGTGACGAGAACCTATCAGGACGGCGTGCGCAGCCAGACCACCGTCGTCCGCGACAACTCGGTCACCGCCACGACGACCTACGCGGCGGACGGCGAGACCACCACACAGGTGCAGCTCATCGACGGTCCGGCCGATACGAAAAACTATACCATGGTGAAGAGCACCTATCAGGACGGCGTGCGCAGCCAGACCATCGTCGTCCGCGACAACTCGGTCACTGCCACGACGACCTACGCGGCGGACGGCGAGACCACCACACAGGTGGAGCTCATCGACGGTCCGGCCGATGCCATGACCTACGAGACCTGCACGTTCACCTACAATGCCGATGGAACCCTCGCCTCACGCACAATCGACTATGATGACGACGACCCGAACTTCACCGCCACCGAGTACGAATACGATACGAGCGGCGTGATCGAGTCCAAGACGCTGTACCTGACCGGCGGCGGCGTCATGGAAAAAAAATTCGTGGGCGGCGCCCTTGTGCTCCGGGAGCGCACGGACGCAGACGGCGACCGCACCGTGTTCGGCTTCGACGGAGACCAGGTCATCACCGGCGGGTCCGGCGACGATCTTCTGAACGGCGGAGCGGGCAACGACCGGTTCGTCTTCGCTGACGACACTCGCTCGGGTGGCTCATTCGGGACCGACTTCGTCCGCGACTTCGCCGATGGGGAGGACCGCCTCGACCTCACCGACTACGGGATCACCTCGCGCGAGTCGGCCGAGGCGAACGCCATCCTGCGCGAGGGCAACGGCAACGGCAACACGCTCATCGATCTCGGTGACGACGGCGCTGTCACCTTGAAGAACTTCGCCCTCGCCAACCTGACCGACGACGACTTCGTCGGCTTCACGTGACGCGCTGGCCGGAGCGCGCCCCCACGTGTTCCGGCCACACCGCACCCTACCGCCGTCACAGGCGGCCCGATCCGGCTTGATGCCAACGCGGTCAGGTCAGGGTCGCCGTAACCGAACGGGCGATGTGTATTAGTGGATGATGGTATCCGTCATCTGCCGGTCGCTTGACGGATAAAAGGTCTCTTCGGCGACTTCGCATTCTGGACGGTTTTGCGAGAGGCAGTCCGTCTGGCCTCCGCTTTAAACCGCACTCAAACGCCAACATACGCCAATCGATGCGCGAGGGTGAGGAGCGCGCGGTCGCTACCGGGCCGCGCGAGCAGTGAGACACCGGCCGGCCCAAAACGGGGGAGATGGACCTGCGGCGCACCCGCATGGCCGGCAACCGCGTTCAGCGCAAGCGCCCTTGCATAGAAGCTCTCCAGAAGCCCCTCGCGGCCGTCACGCGGCAGGCGGCTGACGGGCACAGTCGGCATGATGAGCGCAACGCCTTCCGGCACGAGAGCGAGAAACCGTTTGCGCGCCGCATTGCGGTAGCGCCTCGCTGGCGGGACCTCAGCGGGATCGGCGAACAGCGCACTGTCGAACCGCGCCTGCGCGGCGGGGCCAAGGTACGGCTGCCGCGCCTTCAGTCTCGGGCCGAGCGCCGTGCGGATATCGGCGTTCTGGACAGCGGCATAGGCGAGGGTGCTTTGCTGATAGTCGTCGCCGATCACGTCCACCGCCTCCGCCCCCGTCGCGCGGGCAACTGTCAGGGCGCCGAGCGCCGCGTCCGGCTCGCAGAGCGCCAAGGCATCGTGCGCAAGACGGAAGCGCCAGTCGGTGGCCGGCTGTGCTTGGGCAAGGAGGACGTCGCCGACCGCCTCCAGCATCGCTGCGTCCTGCGCGGACCAGCCAACGGTGTCATAGGACGGTGCAAATGGCGTCATCCCCTCGAAGGAGGTCGCGCCATGGCTTGGACGAATGCCGAAAATGCCGCAGAACGCTGCTGGAACGCGCACCGAGCCGCCGGTGTCGGTACCAAGCGCGATGTCGGCGTGACCACCTGCGACCGCAGAGGCCGAGCCGGACGACGAACCGCCCGGCAGTGCTGCGGGGTCGCGCGGGTTAAGCGGGGTGCCGTAGTGCGGGTTCTCGCCTTCGAGGCTGTAGGCGAGCTCGTCGGTGATCGTCTTGCCGACCACCCGAGCGCCGGCTTCGCGCAGGAGCCGCACCACCGCGGCATCCGCCGCCGCAGGCGCCTCCGCCGCGGCCCAGTCCGGCACCCCCGCCCCGGTCACCTCGCCCTCGATATCGAACAGATCCTTGACCGCCAGGCGCAGGCCATTGAGCCGGCCATGCCCTGTCGCCGGCCGCTCACACCGCGGCCCCGGCAGGAAGGCATCGTCCGAGCCCGCGCCCGTGAGGACCATGCTAGCTGCCGGAGCCGGTCGCGATTGCGTCGTTCACGTCCTTCGAATCGCAGACGAAGCCGAAGCATTTCTTGACGTTCCACACCGTCGCCTCGGCGCAGAAGTCAGGCGACGTCGTTCCGCAGCAGTCCGACACCATCACACAGCCGTAACCGAGAAAATTCGCGTCGGTGAGGGTATGGAGCACGCATTGGTCCGTGTTCACGCCGGCGAACAGAACGGTTTTGACGCCCAGATTGCGCAAGATGGAATCAAGCGGCGTGTCCCAGAACCCACTGATGCGATGCTTGTCGACCCTGAGATCGCCGGCCTCCGGCGCGAGTTCGTCGACCACGTCGGCGTTCCATGTGCCCTGCGCGAGCACCTTTTCGCCGCCGGGCTTGCCTGGCAGCGGCTCGGCGATGCCGCCCTCGCCGCCGTCGTTCTTGTAGAGGTGGATCTGGTTGGGCGGCAGGTTCGCCATGTCGGCCCGCACGCCCCAGTTCACCCAGATCACCGGAACGCCCGCTGCCCTCAGATTGGGCAACATGGCCAGAAGCGGCTCAATCGGCGCACGACCCGGCGAAACATCGACACCGAGGTGATGGTCGACCCACCCGCCGGGCGCGCAAAAATCGTTCTGCATGTCGATCACGACGATCGCAGTGCGATTGAGGTCGACGACGACGTCCTGCGGCTCTGCCGAGATGCGCACAGGCCGCGGTGGCGGCGCGGGCATGGCCATGTCCACGACGTCAGCGTTCGCCTGCCAGTGATAGTTACGGCCGACGCCGAGCTGGCCGCCCCCGTGTCGGTCGTCACGCCATGCATCCACGCTTTTTCTCCCGCCTTTCAAGCAATCGAAGGCGGATGCAAAAGCGACGCCAAAGGGGCGTCAGCGCGCCGGAATGGTCCGCTTTGGCACCTAACTTGCAGTTGCGGGAAAAAAATCCCCGCCGGGACAAAACCCGCGCAGTTCACGAACCGAGATCAAAGGATGCTCCCATGACCCTGACGAAGACCCTTGTTGCAGCGTTTGGCTGCGTTGCCCTGTTCGGCGCGACACCGGCGCTGGCTGATGCACTCAATGTCGGCATCCTCATTCCGGGATCGAAGTCGGACAAGGGGTGGATGGAATCCGGTTATGACGGCCTCGTCGCTGCGCAGGAGAAGCACGGCGACGAGATCGAAGTGCAGATGATCGAGAACATCAACTACGCCGACATGGAGCAGGCGATCACGCAGCTTGCCATGCAGAACGACCTCGTCATCGGCGTCGGCGGGCAGACCCAGGCTGCCGTCTTCAAGATCGCCAAACGCTTTCCGGACACGAAATTCTCCATCGTCGGCGGCAACGAGGGCGAGACACTGCCGAACGTTGCCGGCTACGACGTGAAGCAGGCCGAGATCGCCTTCGTGGCCGGCGCCGCCGCGGCGATGCTGTCGGAGAACGGCGCGGTCTCCTACGTCGGCGGCATGGAGATCCCATCCATCGTCAACGCAGGCACCGAGTTCGGTAACGGCGCCCGCTACATCAAGCCGGACATCAAGTACTTCGAGACCTACACCGGCGACTTTGACGATGTTGCCAAGTCCAAGGAGGCAACGCTCGCCGCCATCGCTCAGGGCGCGGACGTTCACTACCACATCCTCAACCTTGGCCTGCGCGGCATGGAGCAGGCGGCAAAGGACGAGGACACCAAGATCGTCGGCAGCTACACCGACCGCTGCGGCACCGACCCGCTCTACCCGGCCTATTCGGTGACCGGCGTCGGCTATCAGGTCCAGTACGCCATCGACCAGGCCACCGCAGGCACGTGGGAGGCCGGCTACAAGCCGTTCGGCCTTCAGATGGGGCCCGATGCGTCCGACATGATCGTGTGCGGCGCGACGGACGAGATGAAGACCAAGATCGAGGAGATCAAGGAAAAGATCCTCTCCGGTGAGATCGAAGTCCTCGAAGGTTGAGGGTCGACGAGGAGCACGGGGCGCGCGGCACGACCGCGGCGCTGCCCAACGTGGCTGATGGCGCGCGCGCAAGTGCGGCGCCGCTTTTCGAGCTGAATGACATTGGCATGCGTTTCGGCGCATTCGATGCGCTCGCCGATGTCGACGTGGCGTTTCGAACAGGCGAGATCCACTGCATCATCGGCGAGAACGGCGCGGGGAAGTCCACGCTTTGTAATCTCGTGTTCGGTATCCACCGGCCGACCTCGGGAACGATGATGCTCGCCGGTGCGCCTTATGCACCGACCGGGCCTCGGGACGCGCTGTCGAAGGGCGTGGCGATGGTGCATCAGCACTTCTCGCTCGCCGAAGAGCTCACCGTTCTCGACAACCTCCTCCTCGGCCTCGGCTTCGGTGCGCTGGACAGGAAGCGCGAGGCGGAGCGCGTGGTGGCGCTCGCACAGGGGTACGGCCTCTCCATCGAGCCGTTCCGCAAGGTGGGCGACATCTCCGTCGGTCAGCGCCAGCGCGTGGAGATCGTGCGCTGTCTGATGCGCGAGCCGGGACTCCTCATCCTCGACGAGCCGACCGCCGTGCTTCTTCCGGACGAGATCGACGGGCTGATTGCCACATGCCGCCGCGTGGCGGACGCCGGCGCTGCGGTTGTGCTCGTGACCCACAAGCTTGCCGAGATCCGCAGGGCCGCGGACAGAGCGACCGTGCTTGCCGGTGGCCGGATCGCCGCCACCTCCGAGCGGCCGGGCGAGGAGATCGACCGCCTCGTCGCGGCGATGATCCAGCGCGACGTCAACAGCCTCGACCCTGCGATGATGTCCGCCCTCGGCATGTCGGGCGGGGAGACAACCCCGGCCGCGTCCGCCACGCCGCCACGGGCGCGCGCCCATCAGGGCGAGGCCATGCAGGCCGATGCGCTGACCTACCGCGATGCGGACGGCAAGGTGCGCCTCGATGCGCTCACCTTCACCGTGGACCGCGGCGAGATCGTCGGGCTCGCCGGTGTCGAGGGCAACGGCCAGAGCGAACTCGGCATGATCCTCGCCGGGCTCGAGCGGGCCAGCAGCGGGCGCTGGTTCGCCGGCGACGTCGACCTGACCGAAAGCGGGCCGCGCGCGATCACCCGCGCCGGGGTCGGAATTGTGCCGGAGGACCGCCACCACGTCGCCTGTGCTGTCGAAATGTCCGTCGGCGACAACATGCTGAACAACCGCCTCGGCGGTTTCTCCCGCCACGGTCTCCTCGACCGCCGCGCGATGCGTGAGGAGGCTGCCGCGCTGATGTCCCGGTTCGACGTGCGCGCCACCGGCCCCGACGCGCGCTTTGCAAGCCTTTCGGGCGGCAACCAGCAAAAGGCGGTGCTTGGCCGCGAACTCACAACACCGAACCTTAAATTCCTGCTCGCAGCACAGCCCACCCGCGGGCTCGATGTCGGCGCCGTGGAGGCTGTCTATGGCCTCGTCCGCGAGGCCTGCGATCAAGGCGCTGGAGTGCTTCTCATCTCTTCAGAACTCGACGAACTCATAGCCGTCGCGGACCGTGTGCTCGTGATGTATCGCGGGCGGATTGTCGGCGCGCGGCCCGCCGTCGCGGGCGAGCGCGCCGCAATCGGTGCAATGATGGCGGGGCAGAAAGCATGACCCAGGCGCTGCGCGCTCCTCTCGTCGTCCCGGTGGCGGCCGTTCTCGTGGCCTTTGCCGCGGGCCTTCTCCTCATTGCGCTGATGGGCGCCTCGGTGCCGCGCGCCATCGAGGCGTTTGCCTCCGGCGCGTTCGGCTCGCCTTACGCGATCTCCGTGTCGCTCAACCGGGCGGTGGTCTATGCGCTCGTCGGCTTCGGCTTCGTGCTTGCCGCGCGGGCCGGCCTCATCAACGTCGGCGGCGAGGGGCAGATTGCGGTCGGCGGCATCGCGGCAACGGCGGTTGCGCTCCACGCCGGGGTTGATGTCCTTCCGCTCGGCCTCGCCTTCATCCTGCCGATGCTTGCCGCCACGATGGCGGGCGCCTTTTGGGGCGGGATCGCGGGGGTCCTCAAGGCGCGCGTCGGCACCAACGAGGTGATCTCCACGCTCCTCCTCTCCTTCATTGCGGTGTGGCTTCTCTACTGGTGCGTCCAGTCGCCGGACCTTCTGCGCCAGCCGATGACGTCGGCCGCGACGCTGCCCGAATCACCCGAAATCCCGATGGCGACGCAGATCCCGCTCCTCACCGGGTCCTACGCCTCCCCGGTGACGATCGGGGTGCCGATCGCACTGGCGCTCGCCGTCCTCACCGCCGTCGCGCTGAACCGGACCGCCTTCGGCTTCCGCCTCGCCCTCGTCGGCTACAATCCCGTCGCCGGCGCCAGGGCGGGAATCGCGACGGATCGGCTCACCGTCGCCGCGCTGATGCTGGCCGGCGCGTTCGGCGGACTCGCAGGCGCGATGATGCTCCAAGGCGAACAATGGTCGCTGAAGGCGGGCTTCAGTTCAGGATATGGCTTCGACGGGCTCGTCGTCGGCCTTTTGGCGCGCGGCAGCGTCATCGGCGTCATCGCCGGTGCGCTTCTCTTCGGCTTCCTGCGCTCGGGCGGAATCTCGATGGAGATGGCGGCCTCGGTGCCGGCCGCCCTGGTGCAGGTGGTGCAGGGGATCATCGTGATCGCGATCGCCGGTGCCGCGCTCTTCATGGGAAGGACCGTCCGATGAGCTGGGAGCTTCTCGCGGTCTTTCTGGGCTCCACGATCAGGCTCGCCACACCGCTCCTGTTCGCTGCGATGGGCGAATACGTCTCGGAGCGGGCGGGCGTCCTCAACATGAGCCTGGAAGGGATGATGCTGACGGGCGCGTTCGCCGCCGCGGTCGCAAGCTGGGCGACGGGCAACCCGATGATCGGCCTTCTCTTCGGCGTCTTGGCAGCGCTTCCCGTCGCGCTCCTCCAGGCGTTCCTCACCTGTACGCTGAAGGCCAACCAGATCGTCACCGGCCTCGGCATCAACATTCTCGTCCTCGGCGCCACGACGCTCGGCTATCGCGAGATTTTCGGCGCGCGCTCGCGCGAAACCATCCCGGGTTTCGACAAGTGGTCGCCGCCCGGCCTCGGCGACCTCCCGGTGCTGGGCTCGGCCGTGTTCGAGCAGGTCTGGCTCGTTTATCTTGCGATCCCCATCGCGCTGCTGATCTGGTGGGTAATGACCCGCAGCGGGCTCGGCGTCGCGCTGCGCGCCGTGGGGGACGCGCCCCGGGCAGCCGCCGGAGCGGGCCTCTCCGTGAACCGCCTTCGCTATGGCGCGATCCTCGTAACGGGGTCCATCGCCGCGCTCGGTGGGGCGTTCCTGTCGATCGGCGACATCCACACCTTCACCGAGGGGATGACGCGCGGCGCCGGCTACCTTGCCATTGCGGCGGTGATCTTCGGCAACTGGCGGCTGGGGCGCACGATCCTTGCCTGCTTCGTGTTCGGCGCGGCGACGGCGCTTCAGTTCCAGCTTCCGGCGCTCGGCATCGAGGCGCCGAATGCGCTTCTCATCATGCTGCCCTACCTTCTGGCCTTCCTCGCCGTTGCAGGGCTGGTCGGCCGCCAGAACGCACCGCGCGCGCTCGCCATGCCGTACCCATGAGGTGCCAGCCGCCGGATCATCTGCCATTGAGCCTCGGGTGCGGGGTGATCCGCGAGGGGCTTCGTGTCACCTGTGCGAGGCTACGAGTTCCCTGACTCAGCGTTAAACAGGGTCGCTGCGGTGTGGTCGATAAAGGCTCTCAGTCGAGGGGAGAGATGTCGGCTGGACGACCACAGGATGCTGAACTGGCCGGGATCCGCGATGTGCGCGTCCAGCACCCGGCGCAGCGTCCCCGCGGCGAGCGCATCCGTCGCCAGGAAGTCCGGCATATAGGCGATGCCGAGCCCCGCGATGGCAGCCCCGCGCAGGGCTTCCATGTTGTTGCAGGTCAACGGCGATGGTCTGCGGCCCGCCGGCGCGGCCCGAGACGAGCGCCTCGGCCTTGTGCAGGTCGTCGAGGACACGGCCGCAACGCTCATGAAACAGGGCGCCTTCGTCGGTCAGCGATATCCGTCTGGTCGTGCGGTGAAACAGCCGGGTTCCGAGACTGTCCTCCAACCGGGCGACGTTCTTGCCGACGGCGGATGCCGAAATCCCAAGCGCGCGCCCAGCCTTCACGAAACTCAGATGATCCGCCGCGTCCACAAACGACGCGAAGGTGCTGATGCGATCCATATCGCCGATTTAAGGACTTTTCGTCCGCAATCAACGGAACGACAGCCGGTTTATCGACCAAACCCTCCGCAATAAGTCTGCGCTGCGGCCTGAACCCGATGCCGCATGGAGGTGCAATCATGGTCGATCGGACAATCACCCACCCAGCCGGCAAGTCACAGGTGCTGTTCGCAGTCTGCCTCGCCGCATTGATCCTGCCGCTCAGCTTTGTCGGGGGCGCTGTCGCGACACCGTCCATTAGCGCTGATCTGGGCGGCACGCCGACGGCGCTCAACTGGATCACCAGAGCGGCGGTTGCAGGCGCGGTCCTTGCCGGCGAAGATCGCGTCCACCGCGGTCTTCATGTTGTCGTAGATGCCTCTCGTGCAGGCGACCTTGAAGAACGCGAAGCCCTTGTCGTGGGCGCCCTACACCATCTCCTGCGTCTCGCGCGGATAGGCGCGAACGAACGGCATGCGGCTATGGCACAACCGCATGTGCGCTCGCCTGATGGTGACGGTCGTTCCGCCGTTCGGCACTTGTCCGTGGCTCCAGTCGAACTGGTACGCCTCGCCGGGGTCGAAGCTCAGCGGGACGAATGCCGCCGCTGTTCCGGTGCCCTCGCGCCGTCGCCAAGACGACGCATAGCGCCGGACCGCATCGTCACCACCCTCGTAGCCGAGCCCGCGCAGTTCCTCGAAGATCCGCATCAGCGTCACACGCTTGGCGCTGCTGCGTGCCGCATTGGCACCGAGCAGCCGATCGAGCTCATCGGTAAACGGGCCGAGCTTGGGTTGCGGCTGGACGCTCAGTTCGTACGTGAACGCCGTCTCCTCAGACCGAAGGATTTTGCGCACCGTCTTTCGTGACAGGCGAAGCTCGCGGCAGATCTCCTTGATCGCCTTGCCCTGTACGAAATACGCGCGCCGGATCTTCGCAACCGTCTCCACCACCAGCATCCCAATCCGGCTCCCAGATTGTCCCTGGAAGCACCGTGACCCCTCGTCTCAG
The DNA here is from genome assembly GCF_031195445.1 of Acuticoccus sp. MNP-M23. Classification (NCBI taxonomy): domain Bacteria; kingdom Pseudomonadati; phylum Pseudomonadota; class Alphaproteobacteria; order Hyphomicrobiales; family Amorphaceae; genus Acuticoccus; species Acuticoccus sp. MNP-M23. Next base: position 1,953,791 of record NZ_CP133480.1, on the reverse strand, counting down.
ACGGGGTTCCTTTTGGACGCCGATCACCCCCGAAACGGGGTCCTTATTCCACGCTGATCCACAATCAAGGGCTTAGGATGCAAAGTGGCGGAGGGAGAGGGTCTGGGCGCGAACATTCTCCACGTCAACTTGCCGGAACCATAGCCTTTGCTGCGTTCTGCAGTGCCTCGGCCGTTTCACGCGGTCTAACACCCCTAATTCGAGACAGCGTCGACAGGGAAGCGAAGACACCATTGAAACCCGGTACGCGGGTAGTAGACGTCGACTGTCCCATTCAGCCCCGACGCGAGGAGCGCGCCTGTAATCATAGCGCCGAAACCCGTTAGGTTCGGTGGCTCAACAGACGGACCATCCTCTTCGCGCCACTGCAAGACAAAACAGGGTCCGGTCTTGCCCTCCTCGACCTTCCAGCTGATCCGGACGCATCCACTATCGTTCGACAGAGCCCCGTATTTGCTGGCGTTGGTCGCCAGCTCGTGAAACGCCATCCCGAGCCTTTCCGCCGCGGTGGGTATCGCGGCGATGGACTGTCCATGAAGATGGATGCGAGATGCGACGATCGAGGAGGTCCTCGAAATGAGCCAGCTGAGCGCGGATCAGGTTAGAAAGATCGGCGGACTTCCACTCTGACTTCACCAGCACGTCCTGGTTCGTGGCGAGCGCGCGGACACGTTCGCTGAACCGCTCCATGAAGTTCTCCGGGCTTCGCGATGCGGTTTGCCTAGGCTCAGGACCCATTAACACGATCCGTTAAGACGGATCTGATTCCACGATCTCCGAAGGGAGATCGCCATGAGCAACGCGCATTTCTGGCTGAGCGAGGCGCAGTTTGAGAGCCTTGCGCCACTTCTGCCGACCGACACGCGGGGTAAGCCGAGAGTCGATGATCGCCGGGTCATCAGCGGCATCATCCATGTCCTGAAGTCGGGTTGCCGCTGGAAGGATGCGCCCGAGGCGTGCGGTCCCCACAAGACGCTCTACAACCGGTTCGTTCGCTGGGCGGCGAAGGGTGTGTGGGTCGACGTCTTCCACGCTCTCGCGGTAGCTGGCGGACCACCCACGGCGATCCTGATCGACTCGTCCGCGGTGAAAGCGCATCGGTGCGCGGCCGGCGGCAAAGGGGGGAGCGTTTCTCGGAACCTCACGATGGCTTCGGACGCGAACGGCTCTCTCCAGATCAGCCGCACAACCTCGGCGAAATCTCGGCCGATCAGCGGGGATATATTCCCGAAAAATGCCTTCGCACCCCGGCTGACCTGCACCAGCCGGAAATCGGCGTCGACGGTGTAGGGGCCGAAGAGGGATTCCTCGATTATGTAACGAAGGGAGTGGTTTGCCGTGCGCAGCCGCTCCTCGACGCCCCTGCGGTCGGTGATGTCGATCCGGGTGCCGGTGACGCGCGACACGGCCCGTCCGGGGATCGATCGGCGCCAATGCCTCACCACGGTCCAGCACCCAGGCATGGTGCCGTCGGGCCTCACGATCCGGCACTCGAGCTCGTAGGCACCAACGCGGCGCTGGATCGCCGCCATCTCGGACTGGACCCGCTCGCGATCATCAGGATGCACCGTCTCGAGGACCTGCTCCAGATCCACCGGTCCATCGCCTGACGTTCCGAGGATAGCGTGCGTTTGCTGCGACCAGAGAGCCTCCTGGCGCGCAACGTCCAACTGGTGCACGCCAAATCCGGCCGCTTCGCTGGTCTGGCGCAACCAGGTGTCACTCTCGCGCAGGTGCATCTCGGCGACCTTGCGGCCGGCGACGTCGTAGTTCACACCGACCATCCGGTTGGCCTGGCCGGCCTTCTCCTTCACCACACGGCCATGACCGACAAAGTACCGCACGCCGCCGTCTTCGGTGAGCACACGGAACTCAGCCTCGAAAACCGATCTCTCGGCAATTGCGGTCTCGAAGGCTTGTCGCAGTCCGGCGACGTCTTCGGGATGGACCCTTTCGAAGAACAGATCCGGCGATGCCGGCGTCGATGGATCGATCCCCAGCAGGCCGTACAAACCTCGGGTCCAGTCGCTGCGACCGACCGTGAGGTAGATGTCCCATGTGCCTATCCCCGCGACCTCATGCGCCAGGGCGAGCCGCTCCTCGCTGTCCCGCAGTGCAAGTTCCGCCAGCTTGCGGTCGGTGATGTCGATTGCCGCGAGGACGCCGCGCTCGGGTCGACGCTCACCGTCGCAAGTATGAAAATAGAGGCGCTTCTGGACCTGCAGCCATCGCACTGTGCCGTCCGGTCGACGGATGCGATGCTCGCAAACCAGTCGGCCGCCCGTCTCCGGATCCTGCGCGGACTCGATCTGTGAGGCCAGGGCCGCAAGGTCCGCTGGGTGGACCGTGTCATGGACATGGCTGCGCGGCAGCGTCATCTCCCCCTCGCCCAGCCCATAGAGCCGCGCCGCGAAGCCGCTCAGCCTGACCAGTCCGGCGCGGTAGTCGATGTCGGCCAGAACCAGACCGTATGTGTCCAGCGCCGCGTCGACCCGAGCGTGCTGCGGCAAGGCGCGGATCGCGCCGGCTTCCTCCACTTCCAACGCGCTCGACTCTTCGTCCATCGAGCCGCGGGCAAGGTGCGGGAAATCGGTGACATCCATGTTCAGCCCGTGGATCTCGATCACCTTGCCGGCTGCATCCCGTTCAATCTTCGCCCTATCGATGACGTATCGGACGTTGCCGTCCGGCCGGACAATGCGGAAGCTGTGGCTGTAGCTGTCGGCCCCACCGGCGAGAAATGCTTCGGTCTCACCCTCGATCCGCAACCTGTCGTCACGATGCAGGCACGCCATGAACTCGGCTTCCGACGTCGGCGCGGACTTGCGCCCGTAGATCTGGACGAGGCCGGGCGACTACTCCAGGCTTCCATCCTCAGGCCGCCAGACATACCTGCCAAGGCCGGGATAGTCGTCGTCGTGCAGCTGTCTGGAAAGCGTTGTCCGGGATGGCATCAGACCCCCGCTGCCAGCGATCTGAATAAAATTTCCGCTTTTTCCCCGACTCCTGAGCGACTGAGTCCACCCTTTGGCGTTTGGGGGATGTTCCGCTTCGGCAGGCGTCATCACGCTGACAGGGATCGCGGTAGAGACATGCGCGGCGATGGGGGCGAGGCCGCCGAAGGCGCTGAACCCATTCCGGTTACGCTCAGGATAAACGGCACCGAGCACGGCCTGATGCGCGATGCGCGCACCACCGCGTGGTGGCCCTCGCCGGCTGATGGTAAGCATCAGTCCGCCCGCCACGCGCGCTTGGGCACGTGATACGGAGAACGCCAGCGCATGATACGAGACGATTACTTCGCGGATGTGCCTGCGTCGCATCACGCCGATGTTGCGCAAACGCATTGGCATGCGCGCGCCGCACACTCCGGCTGCGAGCTGATTGCATGCGTTCCGGCGCGAGACGAAGAGGATCGCATCGGGGATGCGCTGGCATCGCTCGCTCGAACGCTCAAGCCAAGCGATGGCATTGTGGTGGTGGTGAACGGATCGAGTGATGCCACGTGCGCGATCGCGGCTGCGCACCTTGCCGCCATCGCGCAACCTTCCTGCCTTGCCGAAGTGACGTTCGCCGAGGGCCGGGGGAGCGCGCCCCTTGCGCGCCGGATCGCGCTCGACGCGGCGCATAAAGAGGCACCCGCCGCCGCGCTCTTTTCGTTCGACAGCGACTCCCGCTGCGCGCCTGACCTCCGGTGCGCCTACGCCGTGGAACTCGCGCGGGGCTACGATCTCGTCTGCGGCACGATCGGGTTCGATCCCGAGGAGGCTGCGATGCTGCCGCCAGCCGAC